>JBGPEQ010000450.1:0-4012 GCA_041482855.1 Dongiaceae bacterium
GTTCCCGTTGGACATGGGGTCGATCGCTCCATTTCGAGAGCAATCGGCGTGGGCCACGCTCCGAACAGGCGATGCGTAACTTTGTTCAGCTCGGCGCGGCGCGGATGAGCGGGCATTCGGCGCCATCCATCCAGCGGATGTTCCCGCTGGACATGGGGTCGATCGCTCGGTTTGGCGATTTCGTAGGGGCGCGGCGCGGCGGCCGCTGGGAGCCTCAGCCCTGGCGGAGCCACTCGACGCGGGCGGTGGCCAGCATCTCTTCGGCCTCATTCTTCAGGCGCTGCTCGATTTCGCGCAGTTCCGCCGCATGCTCGTCATTCAGCTTGGTGACGATATCGATCAGGCGGGTGCGCACGCTACCCTGCCACTCCGCCCGGTCGTCGTGCACGCGCTGGAGATCGCCGGTAGCCTGACGGAGCTTGCCTTCGAGGTCCTGGACCTTGAGGGTCAGCTGGACGCGCTCGGCGTCCCATTCCTTGCGCGCCGTGGCCAGCCGAACGGCCACTTCGCCTTCCCATTCCTTGCGCGCCGCGGACTGACGGTGGGCCGCCTCGCCTTCCCACAACTTGCGGGCGAGCGCCATGCGCTGCTCCACCTGCAGGCTGGCTTCCGAGGTGGCGCCGTCGTTGTAGGCCAATTCGCCCCGCAACAGGGCGTTGAGATGTTCGCTAGAACGCTGGGCCGCGAAGGCGGCGGTGGCGCTGCCGTCGCCGAAATCGATTGCGCGCTTGCCGGTCTTCACCGCGAGCAGGCCGCGACCCTTGCTGACCTGGGAGCGCAGCCGGACGATGGAATCGGGACTGCTGTCCTTCTCGTCCGACTCGAGGCTGCTGAAGGCGGACGTCGCGCCATCGGGGGTCAGCAGGAGGCCGAAATTCGAAACCGTCTCCGCCGTGCCGGCCTCGGGATCGCGGCGGATGAGATTGACCGACAGCGGCGATTGGCCGCGGAACCCCGCAGGCGCGATGACCTTCAGATTGTCGAGTTCCGCGAGCGTCAACGACCACACGTTGTTGGCGTCGCCAGAGCCGGCCGAGAGCTGCATGCCGTCGGGCACGCCTTCCAGCCGGATGCTCGTGTGCTCGTCCGGGCGCAGATGGGCCAAGGCCGGCTTGAGATCGAGCGGGATCGTCAGCCGAGCGGCCGGCGCGGCCAGAGAATCAGATCTTGCCGATGCGATGCTCACGTCAGACGCTCAGCTCCTGCCCCGTCGCGCTTCTCGAACGCTCGCACGAATGCGCGTTCATGGAAGCACGCTGCATCTAAATATTCCTTAAATGCAGAGATTCACGATCGTCGCGTCTTCATTCCAGGTTAGGGTTAATGGAAACGATGACGCGAATCGGGCGGTCAAACTCGTTCGATGACGGCGGCGAGGCCCTGGCCGACGCCGATGCACAGGCTGACGACGGCGCGCCGCCCGCCTGTCCGCTGCAGCTGTCGCACCGCGGTCAGTACGAGCCGCGCACCCGACGCGCCCAGCGGATGGCCGATGGCGATGGCGCCGCCGTTCGGGTTCACGCGGCTGTCGTCGAACGGCAAGCCCAGCAGCTTGAGGCAGCCAAGCACCTGCGATGCGAAGGCCTCGTTGATCTCGATGACGTCCATGTCCTTCAAGGTCAGTCCGGCGCGCGTGAGGGCCTTCTGCGACGCCGGGACAGGACCGAGCCCCATCACGCGCGGTGGAACGCCGGCCACGGCCGCCGCGCGCAGGCTCGCAATCGGCTTGAGGCCGAGCCGGTCGCCGGCCGCGCGATTGCCGATCAGCAGTGCGGCAGCCCCGTCGTTGATGCCCGACGAATTGCCGGCGGTAACGATTCCGTCGGCGCCGAGCGGGCGCAGCTTGGCGAGGGCCGCGGCGCTGGTATCCGGCCGCGGATGCTCGTCGGCGGCGATCACGCTGGGGCCCGAGCGTGCGGCAATGGTGACCTCGACGATCTCGTCCTTGAAGAAACCGTCGGCCGCCGCCGCCGCGTATCTCTGCTGCGACCGCAGCGCGAACCGGTCGCTGTCTTCGCGGCCGATCCCGTGCTCGCGCGCCACATTGGCGGCGGTCTCGGCCATGGTATCGCCTCCGAACCCGGCCACGAAGGCAGGGTTCGGGAAGCGCGCGCCGAGCGTCGAATCGAACATCTTCTGCTCGCGCGCAAAGGACGTCTCGGCCTTGGCAAGCACGAGCGGCGCCCGGCTCATGCTCTCGACGCCGCCGGCGATCATGAGTTCGCCCTGGCCGAGCGACACGGCGCGCGCGGCGTCGAGCACCGCGGCCAGTCCGCTGGCGCAAAGCCGGTTGACGGTGACGCCGCCGACCTCAATCGGCAGGCCGGCCAGCAGCGCGGCGTGGCGCGCGACGTTGCGGCTGTCCTCGCCGGCCTGGTTGGCGCAGCCGGCCACCACGTCTTCGATGGCATTCGGCGGCACGTCAGTACGCCGAAGCAAGCCCGCGATGGCGTGAGCAAGCAGATCGTCCGGTCTGACGGATGACAGCGCGCCGCCGAATCGTCCGAAGGCGGTACGCACGCCGCCGTAGATATATGCATCCATGACTACTTCTCTTCGATGGTCAGCTGACTAGGTGCCGGGAAAATGACACGCCACGGCCTGTTCGTCACCGTATGGGGAGAGCGCCGGCTCGGCCGTTGCGCAGGCCTCCTGCGCCCGGAAGCAGCGCGTCCGGAACCGACAACCGGAGGGCGGCGCCGCCGGGTTCGGCACGTCGCCCTCGAGCACGATGCGGCGGCGCGCGCGCTCCCGACGCGGGTTTGGGACCGGCACCGCCGACAGCAGCGCCTGCGTATAGGGATGCTGCGGCCGGTTGAACAGCGCCTCGCGCGGCGCCGTCTCCACGATCTTGCCGAGATACATCACGGCCACGCGGTCGCAGATGTGGCGCACCACCGACAGGTCGTGGGCGATGAAGAGGTAGGAGAGCCCGAACATCTCCTGCAGCTCCTTGAGGAGGTTCAGGATGCCGGCCTGGATGCTGACGTCGAGCGCCGAGACCGGCTCGTCCAGGATGATCACGTCGGGCCGCACCGCCAGCGCACGGGCGATTCCGATCCGCTGCCGTTGGCCGCCGGAGAATTCGTGAGGATAGCGACCGGCATGCTCGGGATTGAGCTTCACGAGGCGCAGGAGTTCAGCAACCCTCTCGGCCGTCTCGGAATCGCTCAGGCCGAGGAGCCGCAGCGGTTCGGCGATGATCTCGCGCGCCCGCATGCGCGGGTGCAGCGACGCATAGGGATCCTGGAATACGATCTGCAAATGCCGGCGCAGCGGCCGGACCTCGGCACGCGTCAGGCGCGCGATATCGCAGCCGCCAAACAGGATCGCGCCCGACGTCGGCTCGATGAGTCGCAGCAGGCAGCGGCCGAGCGTGGACTTCCCGCAGCCGGACTCGCCGACCAGCCCGAGCGTCTCGCCTTTGTGAAGATCGAAGGACACATCGGAAACAGCGCGTACATGCCCGATGGTGCGATCGAAGATGATGCCGGCGCGGATCGGGAAATCCTTGACGAGATTGCGTACCGACAGGATCGGTCCGCCCTGCTGGCGCGCGGACTGACCGCTCATGCCGTGGCGTTCGGGTGCGACGGATGCCCGTCCGTCGTCATGGGCGCCAACGCGGCGTCGGCAATGGACTCGGCCAGATGGCAGGCGACAGCCGCGCCCACTACATCGCGCAATATCGGCTCTTGTGTGGCGCAACGCGCGACAGCATGGCGGCAGCGCGGATGGAAGGCGCAGCCGGACGGACGCGCGGCCAGCGACGGCGGCGATCCTTCGATCGCCGTCAGGCGCGTGGCTTGGCCATCGATCTTCGGCAGCGAGGCGAGCAGGCCGCGCGTATAGGGATGGCGGGGGCGATCGAAGATGTCCTCGACCGCCCCGCGCTCGACGATGCGGCCGGCATACATGATGGCGACCCCGTCGGCCGTGCCCGCGACGATGCCGAGATCGTGGCTGATGAGCACCAGCCCCATGCGATGTGTGGCCTGCAAGCGCCGCAACA
>JBGPEQ010000451.1:0-3992 GCA_041482855.1 Dongiaceae bacterium
GCCGGGTATTGAGATCGACCTGCGGCGCGGAACCACGCCGGCGGACATACCGGACGAAGCCTGGCGCGCGTGCACGGCGGTCGTGATCTGGCAGGTGATGGACCTGCGCGCCGAGACCATCGCCAAGCTCGACAATTGCCGCATCATCGCGCGCGCCGGCGTCGGCTTCGACGGCATCGATCTGGCGGCGGCGGCGAAGAAAGGGATTCCCGTCTGCAACTGTCCGGACTACGGCACCACCGACGTCGCCGATCATGCCATCGCCCTCTATCTCGCGCTCTCGCGCGGCATCGCGTTCTTTCAGGATGCCTTGCGCGCGGATGTGGTGAAGCGCTGGGATTGGACCGCGCCGCCGCTCATCGGGCGGGTACGCGGCAACTGCTTCGGCGTCATCGGCATGGGCCGCATCGGCACGGCTGCGGCGCGCCGCGCCCGCGCCTTCGACATGCCCGTGCTGTTCTACGATCCCTATGTGCCGGACGGGCAGGAACTCGCCCTCGGCTTCGAGCGCACGCGGAGCCTCGACGATCTGCTGGAGCGCGCAGACGTGGTCAGCCTGCACGCGCCGCTCACCGACGAAACCCGCCGCATGATCAACGCGACGACGCTCGGCCGCATGCGCAAGAACGCGATCCTCATCAACACCGCGCGCGGCGGCATCGTCGACATCGACGCTCTGTACGATGCACTCAAAGGCGGACGGATCGCCGGCGCGGGCCTCGACGTGCTGCCGCAGGAGCCGCCCGATCCCGCTCATCCCTTGATGCGGGCGCATGGCGCCAATGAGTCCTGGCTGGCCGGCCGCCTCCTGCTGTCGCCCCACGCCGCCTTCTACAGCGCGGCCGGCATGGCCGACCTGCGCCGCAAGCCGCTGCAGACCGTGCTCGCCTATCTCACCGAGGGCAAGCTGCGCAACTGCGTCAATACTGCGCTGCTTGCGCAGCACGGGCCTCGCAGTTAAGTCCGCGCGCGCAGCGCCGCGCGGCGCTCTTGCAAGAAGGAGCGGACGGCCGGATCGGATTCGAGGCCGATCGCGAGCTCGTAGGCACGGTCGGCCTCCTCGACGGCGCCGGTACGCGCCAGCAGCCCGGCGCGCGCCGCCCAACAGGGTGGATCCTCGGCGTGCCGGGCATCGTCGGCCAGCGCGTCGAGTGCCGCCAGGCCGGCGGTGGCGCCTCGCGTCTCCGCAACGGCGATCGCCCGGTTGATCGCCACGACGGGCGATCCCGTGAGCGCCGACAGGGCATCGTAGAGCCGCTCGATCGCCGCCCAGTCGGGTCGCCCGGTGCGCCGGCGAACGACATGGGCCGACTGCACCGCCGCCTCCAACTGGTAGCGCCCGATATCGCCCATGGCGCTGGCGCGGAACAGCAGCGCTTCGGCCTCCTCGATCATCGGCGTATCCCACAGGGCCGGATCCTGATCGGTGAGCGGCACGTATTCGCCCTGCGGGTTGCGCCGCGCATTGCGCCGCGCCTCCGCGTGAAGCATCAGCGCCAGCAGACCGAGGGCTTCCGGCTCGTCCGGCAGCAGCGATGCCACCAGCCTGCCCAGCCAGATCGCTTCTTCCGCGAGATTGCGGCGGCGGACTTCGGTGCCGGTCGGATCGGACCAGCCTTCGGCGAAGGCGGCGTAGATGGCCTCGAGCACGGCGTCGAGGCGTTCGCGCAGGTCGGCGCGCTCGGGCACGCGGAAGGGAATGCCGGCCTGTTTGATCTTGTGTTTCGCGCGCACCAGCCGCTGGCCCATGGCGGCCGGCGCGACCAGGAAGGCCGAGGCGATGGCGGCGGCATCGAAACCGAGGATGGTCTGCAGGATCAGCGGCGCACGGATGCCGGGGTCGATGGCCGGGTGGGCGCAGGCGAACATCAGGGCCAGCCGGTCGTCGGGAATCGGCGCCGCGCTTGCCGCCGCGGCCTCCAACTCGGCCGCCATCAGTCGGAGTTCGCCGGCGGCATCCGCGCCGGTGCGGCGGCGCCGATCGGCATCGATCGTCTTGCGGCGAGCCACGGCCAGCAGCCACGCTTCCGGACTTTGGGGAATGCCGCCAGCCGGCCAATCGGCCAGGGCAGTCGCGAAGGCATCGGACAAGGCGTCCTCCGCCCCCACGACATCGCGCGTGCGCGCCGAGAGAAAGGCGACGAGCTTGCCGTAGCTGCGACGCGCCACCGCTTCGGCCGCCGCGTGGGCAAGCGCGTCATCCTCTCTGGGCATCGCCCATTCCCGTCTACATTGGCCAGATGGGGCGGACTTCGACGGCGCCGTGACCGGCCCCCGGGCAACGGGCCGCCCAGGAAAGCGCGGCGTCGATGTCGGGCACGTCGATCATGAAGTAGCCGCCGAGCTGCTCCTTGGTCTCGGCATAGGGTCCATTGAGGACGTTGGTCTTGCCGTTGGCGACGCGAACGGTGGTCGCGGAAGTCGATGGCCGCAAACGATCGCCGCCGGCGATGACGCCCGCCTTTGTCATCGCCTCCGCATAGGCGCCATAGGCGCCCAGCATCCGTTCAGTGTCCGCCTTGCTCGCGGCCGCCATACCCGCTTCGTTTCCATAGATCAGCAGCATGTACTTCATGATGGTCTCCTTCACTCGATATGGTCGGGCATCATGCTCCGCCAGCACAATGACGTTCGAGCCAGCCGGATTTCGACAGGACCAAGAAAGATTTCGCAGCCGACGGCGGCCGCCGTAGCAAACGAACGGAGATCAGACTTTAGCCGGTGAAATGCGCCTCCGGCAGCCCCTTCACGCCCGGCTCGAAGGCGAAGATGCTGCCGGCCTGAGGTTGCCGCTTGAGTTCGTCGGACGTGAGTTGGATCGAGGCCGAGGTGACGTACATGACGTCGAGCCCGGGCCCACCGAACATCGGGCAGGTCGGCTTCTGCACGGGCATCTTGACGACGCGGTCGACCCGGCCCTTCGGATCGTAGCGGGTGACGCGCCAGCCGCCCCAGTGCGCCACCCACACCCCACCCTCGGCGTCGACGGTCGCGCCATCGGGATCGCCCTCGGACGGCGGGACCTCGACGAAGATCCGACGGTTGGCGATCTCGCCGGAGTCGGGTTCGAAGTCCCACGCCCAGATCACCTGCTTGCAGCTATCGGCGTAGTAGAGGGTCCGGTCGTCCGGACTCCAGCACAGCGCGTTCGAGCAGATGATGCTATCGACCATGCGCTTGCAGGCTAGGTCGGTGCCGAGGCGATAGAGGCCGCCGGTCGGCGACTTCTCGGCATCGTCCATGCTGCCGGCCCAGAAGCGGCCCTGGCGGTCGGGCTTGCCGTCATTGAAGCGGTTGCCCGGCAGATGGCGTTCCGGATCGAAGATCGGCGTGAATTTCGCCGTGGCGGGATCGAAGACGTGAAAGCCGGTCTTCATAGCCACGACCAGGCCGCCCTTGGCGCGCACGGCGAGCGAGCCGACATCATCCGGCGTCGACCACTGCTCGTCCCGCCCGCTCGCCGGGTCGAAGCGGTGAATCTCGCGCCGCTTGATGTCCACCCAGTAGAGCACACGCGCCTGCGGGTCCCACAGCGGACCCTCGCCAAGCAAGGATCTGGCGTCGAGAACGCAGCCGACGTCGGTCACGATCGCGTTCTTTCTCAGTGGATCTCGTCGGCTTCGCGGATCGCCTGCGCCAGCTTCTCGAAGCTGAAGTCGGCGCGGCGGCTGGCGCCGATCAGAATGGCCTCGCGGCGGGCGATGGTTGCCGCTGCCGCCGGCAGTTGACGAGCGACGCTCACGGGGATGACGACCGCGCCATGTTGGTCGGCGTGGATGAGGTCGCCCGGCCGCACGGTCATGCCGTGCACGGTCACCTGCACGTCGAACGTCTCCAGATGCACATAGGCATGGGAGGGGTTGACGCTACCGGCCAGCATCTGGAAGCCCTCGGCGCATTGCGGAATATCGCGCACGCAGCCGTCGGTGACGACGCCGAGGCAGCCGAGGCCCTTGTGGAGGTTGCTCTGTACCTCGCCCCAATAGGCGCCA
>JBGPEQ010000452.1:0-3990 GCA_041482855.1 Dongiaceae bacterium
AGGACGACATCAAGTGGTCGATCTCACCGCTGTCGAAGGACGGCACGGCCGCGCAGCAGGTGACCAAGGCGTCGCCGGACGTCCAGTTGATACCCGGCAAATATCGCGTCACCGCCGTCCTCGGCTTCGCGACCGTCACCAAGGACATCACCGTTGCCGGCGACAGCAAGGAAGAACTCGTATTCGACGCCGGCTGGGCGCGCTTCCAGATGATCAACGGCCAGAAGGGCAAGCCGATCGAAGACAACTTGCATTGGACGATCTACCGCTACACCAAGGGCGGCGTCGACGAGAAGCAGAAGATCACGGAGCTGGACGCCCCGAGCCCGCAGCTGACGCTGCCGCCGGGCTGGTACACCGTGCGCGGGCAATACCAGGGCATCGTCGTCGAAGCGGTCGAGGAGGTGAAGGCCGGCACGCTCTACAAGTACACGATGGTCGCCTATGCCGGCAAAGCGACGTTCACTGCCGTCGACACCAAGGGCAAAACGGTGAAGAAGGGCGCGGTCTGGACCATCGAGCGCGCGGCCAAGAACAACGGCGGCAAGCGCGTGCCCGTTACCACCGACAGCACGGCCTCGCCGTCGCTGCTGCTGGGCGAGGGCAAGTATGTCGTCGTCGTCAAGGTCGGCGACCTCATCGGCGAGGCTCCGTTCGACGTCAAGGCGACCCGCGATCAGACGGTTACCGTCAAGTTGAAGCCGGAGGGCTGAGATAGCGCTTGTTGCCCCCTGCGCGGCGGCCGCATCGGCCGCCGCGCATGGGTTAAGAATTCGTTGCTACTTCGCTCTTCTGTGACGGCCGTCACACCCGAACCGCAGCCGGAGTGACGGCGCTCACTGATCTCCAGGCCGCCTCCGTCTAGCGTTTCCCCCAGTGCAATCCATGCACGGGTCAGGACATTCCGGACTTCCTGTCCGGTCCCCTGGCGTACAGGGAAATGAAAGACGGAGGAATACATGTTCCAGCGTAGTGGGTCCGGCCTCCGCCGGGCAGTCGTCATGACTGCTTCGGTGGTGGGCATCGGCATGATGGCGGCGATGGCGGGCGGCGCGAAGGCTGCCGACGACAAGGGCGGCGGGCACGAAGAGTATCTCAACGCCGCGCCGAACTGCTCGGTCAATCAGGACTGGTCGTACTTCCGCAAGTGCGGCGATACCGAGCACCAGCCGCGAGCGGAGGCGAGGCACGCCCACGAATTCCAGCCGCCGACCGACAGCGAGCCCGTCGGTCCCGCGAACGCGCGGCGCAACTGACGGCACGGATGCAACGGGCGGCCGCGCGGCCGCCCGTCTCCGCCTCGTCCCGCTGATTCGGCCGATTGCGGACAGCAGCGATCGATCACGGACGCCAGAACGATTTTCCCGCCTCGGCGTCGGCCTCGGCGCGGGAGATTCCGATGTCGTGGAGCTGCCAGTCCGTCAGCTGCGCGAGGACGCGGCGCTCGGCCGCCCTGGCGCCGCATTGCGCCGCCCACCTCCAGGCGTCCACGGCGACTTTCACAAGCGGGCGAAACCCGGCGACGGGACCGGATCTGATGGGGCCGGATCCCACGGGGGCGGTCTGCTGATGGCCAGACATGCGATTCTCCAATTGACGGGTGCGAAGCTCCTGTAGATCTGGCATCGCGGATGATGCATGTCGCGAGGGATCGCTTCGCTTGGGAGCGAAGCATCGGGCCTTGCTTCCGTCGCGGTCGCGTCCCTATCCTCCGCCGATGATCGCAGGCCCCAGCACGATGGCCGAAGTCGCCGCCCTGGTCGGCGACCCCGCGCGCGCCAACATCCTGGACACGCTCCTCGACGGCCGCGCCTTCACGGCCACGGAATTGGCGTTCGCGGCCAGAGTGGGCGCGCCGACGGCGAGCGCGCACCTCGCCAAGCTCCTGGAGGCCCGGCTCCTCGCGGTCGTCAAGCAGGGCCGGCATCGCTATTACCGGCTGGCCTCGCCGCTCGTCGCCCGCATGCTCGAGAGCATCATGGCCGTGGCCGCGATCGAGATGCCGCCGCGTTACCGCCCGCGTTCGTCGCGTGACGAGGCGCTGTTGCTCGGACGCACCTGTTACGATCACCTCGCCGGGCGCCTGGGCGTCGGCATCGCCGATGCGCTGGTCGCGCGCTCGCAAGTGGTCTTGAGCGATGATGCCGGCGAGGTCACTGCCGACGGTGTCAAGCTCTTCGGCGACCTCGGCATCGATCTCGCGGCGGAAAAGCGGCCGAGCCCGCGCCGGTTTTGCCGGCCGTGCCTGGATTTCACCGAACGCCGCTTCCATCTCGCGGGAGCTCTCGGCGCGATGCTCGCGCGCCGCTGCTTCGACCTCCGCTGGATCGAGCGGCGGCGCGACAGCCGGGCGGTGGCGATCACGCCAATGGGGCACGAAGGCTTCCGCAACGCGTTCGGCCTCGATCTTCGCCAGCCGCCCGCGACCGAGCGCGCGCGTCGCGAGGCCGCGGCGTAGTATCGATTCCCCTCGTGTGGCGGCACATTCGTGTCCCCTCTACCGCGGAGGGTTAGGAGACGCGAAGGACGCGGAGATCCTTATGGGGGTGGTGGACTCTGTCCGGGCCTGTGTAGGGGCGAGCGGCGCTCGCCCTTCGAGGGGCGAGATTCGATTTGCCGACATGTGGGCGCGGCGGGAAGGGCGAGCGCCGCTCGCCCCTACTCCGCGCGCCTCCGCGTGAAGCCACCCGGGACCTCGCATGGACTCGAACCGTGGCCTATGATCCCGCGGCGCTATGGGGGCAGCATGCGGCGCCTGATCTTCATTCTTGCCTTGCTCGTCTTGACCGCCGGCCGCGCCTGGGCGGGCTACGACGAAGGCAAGGCCGCGTTCGAGCGTGGCGACTGGCCGGCGGCCTTCGCGCAATGGCAACCCTGTGCCGAGGCCGGCGCCGCCGCCTGCCAGAACGGCTTGGGCGCCTTGTATCGGCTGGGCCGTGGGGTCCCGCAGGATCTGTCCGCGGCGGTCGAATGGTTTCGCAAGGCCGCCGACCAGGGCTTCGCAAAGGCCCAAGCCAATCTCGCCAGCATGTATGCCGAAGGTGCCGCGTTGCCGCAGGACTACGCCGCCGCAGCGCGATGGTATCGCAAGGCGGCCGAGCAAGGCTTTCCCCTGGCGCAGCGCGAGCTTGGCCACCTCTATGCGGCGGGAAGCGGCGTCCAGAAGGATGAGGTCGAAGCGGTCGGTTGGTACCGGAAGGCGGCAGAGCAGGGCGATGCCGAATCCGAATACGTACTCGCCTTCGCCTATGCCCGCGGCCAAGGAGTGGCGGCGGACCAGGCGCAAGCCGCGAGCTGGAACCGCAAGGCCGCCGAGCACGGCTATGCCCTCGCCCAGTACCAACTCGGCGCCGCCTACCTCTACGGCCAGGGCATGCAGCAGGATGCGGCCGAAGCCGCCCGCTGGTTTCAGGCCGCCGCCGATCAGGGCAATGCCGACGCCGAATTCAACCTTGCCATGCTCTACAGCGCCGGCAGCGGCGTGGCGCGGGACTATGCCCAGGCGGGCCATTGGTTCCAGGCGGCGGCCGACCAGGGCCAGGTCGCCGCGCAGTACAACATGGGCGTGCTCTACTACCATGGCAACGGCGTGGCGGCGGACCGCGCCGAAGCCGCCAGGCGCTTCGAGGCGGCGGCACAGCACGCCTACGCGCCCGCGCAGTTCGCCCTCGGCGACATGTACCGCAAGGGCGACGGCATCGCCGCCGACCCGGTGAAGGCCTACCTCTGGCTCAGCCTCGCGGCCGGCACGCTGCCGGCCGGCGTCGACCAGGACAACGCCATCAAGGGCCGCGACGCCGCCGTCCTCTCAATGAGCCCGGCGCAGCTTGCCGATGCGCAGAAGCTGTTCGAGGACTGGAAGCCGCAGGGGCAGGGGAAATAGGGGCAGAGACAAGACCGGTCTTCCCGGTTCGTGACTCATCGTCGAATTCCATTAGCTGTCACCCCCGCGAAAGCGCTACCGTATGCACACATCTCGGGACTGCATGA
>JBGPEQ010000453.1:0-3989 GCA_041482855.1 Dongiaceae bacterium
GTGATCGGCCTGCAGCTTCTGCTCCGGCAGCAGCGTGCGCCAGAACATCGACTGCGTGACCGCCGACTGGTCGGTGCCGCCCCTGAGGTAGCCGGCCTGGATCGAGCAGCGATCGGGGTAGTTGCCCTTGTAGAGGTGGGTGTCCACCTCGACGCGCCTGAGGGTGCCGGGGTGGCCGAGTTGGAGGATCGCCCACTCATTGCCCGGCTGCCGCCGACGCGCCGTCTCCCAGCCGTCGCCCATGACTTCGCCCCGGCCGGGCATCAGCAGGGCGGCCGGACTGCCATAATGCTGGTCGCTCCAGGCCACCGTGCGGCCGCCGTTGAGCGCGGCCGCCAGATCGATCGGCTTCGACTTGTCGACCTTGCTCCAGTCCCGATGCACGCGGCCGTAGACGCGCAGGCGCGCCACCCCGCCGTCGGGATAGATGTTCAGGCGGACGTGGCTCCAGACGCCCTCGCTGTGGACCTCGAACAGATGGTGCGAGTTGCCCTTGAGACCGGTCGACGGCAGGACCTCAGTCCACGCCGTCATCTCCGTGGGATCGCTGTCGCTCAGGCAGGCATCGATCGAGGCCGCCGGCGGGTAGTTGCCGGTGAAATGGCTGGTGTCGATATCGACGCCCGCGATGCTGCCGGGCAGCGCCAGGCGGACGATGCAGTGGTCGTACCCTTCCAATCGCTTGCGGCGCGACTCCCAACCGTCCATCCACTTTCCGTGATCGTCGTACTTGCCGGCAATGAACTGCGCCGTCGCCGGATCGAGCAGGCGCTCCTTCGGCGCGAAGAAATCGTCGCTCGCATGGATTGCCGCCGCGCCCAGCCGCGGATCGGCGAGGTTGATGCAGCGGGTAGCGAATTCATCGGTCATGTGTCAAGCCTGCGCATGCGGGTGATGCTTATGCCAGTGCCGGGCGATATCGACGCGGCGACAGATCCAGACATCGCGGTGCGATTTGGCGTAGTCGAGGAAGCGCGCCAGCGCAGCGGCCCGGCCCGGCCGTCCCACCAGACGACAATGCAACCCGACCGACAGCATCTTCGGCGCGCTCGCCCCCTCGGCATACAGCAGATCGAAGGAGTCCTTCAGGTAGGCATAGAACTGGTCGCCGGAATTGAAGCCTTGGCTGCTCGCGAAACGCATGTCGTTGGCGTCGAGCGTGTAGGGAATCACCAGATGGGGGCGGCCGTACTCGGTCACCCAATAGGGCAGATCGTCGGCATAGCTGTCGGAGTCATAGAGGAAGCCGCCGGCCTCCACCACCAGCCGGCGCGTATTGAGGCTGCAGCGGCCGGTGTACCATCCGAGCGGGCGCGTGCCGGTGACGCGCGTGTGGATCTCGATCGCCTTCTGCAGATGGGCCCGCTCATCGGCCTCCGGCATATTGCCGTACTCGATCCAGCGATAGCCGTGGCTGGCGATCTCCCAATCGGCGTCGAGCATGGCCTGGACGGCCGCCGGGTTGCGTTCGAGCGCCATGGCCACGCCATAGACGGTGACCGGCAGGTTGCGCTCGGTGAACAGCCGGTGGAGCCGCCAGAAGCCCGCCCGGCTGCCATATTCGTAGATCGACTCCATATTGGGGTGGCGCGCACCCGGCCAGGGCTGGGCGCCCATGATCTCCGACAGGAACGCCTCGGACGCCGCATCGCCGTGGAGGACATTGTTCTCGCCGCCCTCCTCGTAGTTGATGACGAACTGGAGGGCCAGGCGGGCATCGCCGGGCCAGTGCGGATGGGGCGGCTGCTGGCCGTAGCCGACCATGTCGCGGGGATAGGCGCTGCCCGTGGCTTGCATCTGAGCGCGAGACCGTTCGTCGATTGCGTGACCGGCCATTCATAGCCGACCGCGCCCGGATATCAAAGGTCGCCCAGCCGCAGGAGGGCGATCTTGTGGACCTCGTTGAGGGCGGTGCGGAACTCGGCTTCCGGCTCGTTGTGGACGCGCTGCTCGAAGGCAGCCAGGATTTCCTGCCGGTTCCGGCCCCTGACCGCCATGATGAAGGGGAACCCGAATCTCCGTGTGTACTCCCCGTTGAGGGCCTCAAAGCGGTCATATTCAGCAGCCGTGCAGGCATCGAGACGGGCGCTGGCCTGCTCGGTTGTCGAGGCAGGAGTCAGGTCGCCACGGATCGCCAGCCGGCCGGCCAGGTCGGGATGGGTGCGCAGGAGAGTCAACTGGCGTTCGCGAGCCGCTGTCTCGACCGCCTCGACCATGGCCGTATGCAGCGCCTTGACGCCATCGTGCGCCGGATGCAGGCGCCCGTCATACACCGCCTCGGCGATCCAGGGCGAATGCTCGTAGACGCCGCCGAAGCGTTTGACGAACTCCGGCCTGGTCATGGCGGTCGGCCGCTTGCGGAAGAACTGTGTGGCCATGGGCAATAGACTCTCTGGCTAGTTGCGATGGCAATAATACCTTGATACCAGCCGAAAATCGCCGACAATGACTGGTTCTGACGTATACGGGACGGGCACCATGGGACGCTTGACGACGCACGTCCTGGATACCGCACACGGCCGACCGGGCGCCGGGATCAAGATCGATCTCTACAGCGTCGGGGCCGAGCGCAAGCGGCTGGCACAGGCAACGACGAATGCCGACGGCCGCTGCGACAGGCCGCTGCTCGAAGGCGACGGGCTGAAGATCGGCGCCTATGAATTGGTGTTTCACGTCGGGCCGTACTTCGCCAACAATGGCGTAGCACAGCCGGAGCCGCGCTTCCTGGACGAGGTGGTGATCCGCTTCGGCGTCGCCCGGCCGGACGAGCACTATCATGTGCCGCTGCTGGTTTCGCCCTACGGCTACAGCACCTATCGGGGAAGCTAGGGCCGCGCGATGGCTGACGGCATCCGGTTCCTGCTCGGCCACGAACCTCGCGAACTGCGGGACATCGACCCGACGATGACCGTCCTGAACTATCTTCGCCAGGTCGAGCGACGCTGCGGCACCAAGGAAGGCTGCGCCGAAGGCGATTGCGGCGCCTGCACGGTCGTGCTGGGCAAGATAACGGGCAAGCGCATCCGCTACCGGGCCATCAATTCCTGCATCCAGTTCCTGCCCACGCTCGATGGCAAGCAGCTGATCACGGTCGAGCAGCTGAAGGATGACGACGGGCGATTGCATCCGGTGCAGCAGGCCATGGTGGATGCCCACGGCTCGCAATGCGGCTTCTGCACGCCCGGTTTCGTCATGTCGCTGTTCGCCCTGTACCATGAGCGCACGCGCCCGGGTCGCGGCGAGATCAACGACGCGCTCGCGGGCAACCTGTGCCGCTGCACCGGCTATGGACCGATCGTCACTGCGGCAGAGAACATGTACGGCAGCCCGCGGCGCGATCGATTCACGGCAGCCCAGGCGGCAACGCTCGCTGAATTGGGCAGGCTGCGGAATGACAAACCAATCACGGCCGGCGGAGCTTCGCGCCGTTACTTCGCCCCGACGCGCGTGGACGAGCTGGCGCAGCTGATGGGCGAGCATCCGACGGCGACTCTGCTCGCCGGTGGCACCGATGTCGGTCTGTGGGTGACGAAGCAGTATCGTCGCCTCGATCCCGTGATCTACGTCGGCAATGTCGTCGAGCTGCAGCGCATCGACATAACAGCTGCGCATATCGACATCGGCGCCGCCGTCACCTATGCCGATCTGCACGAACTCATCGACCGCCACTATCCCGACTTCGGCGAATTGATCCGCCGGCTCGGTTCGACCCAGATCCGCAATGCCGGCACCATGGGGGGCAATGTCGCCAACGGGTCGCCGATCGGCGACAGTCCGCCGCCGCTGATCGCGCTCGGCGCCACGCTGGTGCTGCGCTCGGCGACCGGCCGACGCGAGATGCCGCTCGAGGACTACTTCATCGCCTATGGCAAGCAGGATCGCCGTCCCGGCGAGTTCGTGGAGATGATCCGCCTGCCGCTGCCGCAATACGGCTGGCAATTCCACTGCTACAAGATATCGAAGCGATTCGACCAGGACATCACGGCCAC
>JBGPEQ010000454.1:0-3988 GCA_041482855.1 Dongiaceae bacterium
AAGTTGCGGCGGGCGCACACCGATCTTCAACGTGCGTTCCAGCTGGAAATCGCCGGGCCCGCTGATCGCCATGGCGATGCTGCCCTCGCCGGAACCGACCGCCTTGATCTTGACCCGCGACACCCCCGACTTGCCGACAGCGAGATCATGGCTGATGGCCGGAGTCTCCGCGAGCGCCACCGCACCGTCGGCCATCAGGCTGATGTCGTACTTGCCGGCAGCGCCGCCGACGTTCTGGATGGTGAGCGTCAGCTCGCTCTGATCGCCGGAAGCAAGGAACCGCGGCAGCGATGACAGCACGACCACGGGATCGCGCACGATGAGGCCGGCCTCGGCGGCGCCGACCTTGTCGCCATCGTAGGCCACGGCCATCAGGCGCAGGCGGCCGTTGAAATCGGGCAGCGTCAGGGGAATGCGGGCCTTGCCCTGGGCGTCGAGCTTCACGATGCCCGAGAACAGCGCCACCATCTGAATGGTCGGCGGCGGCGCGCCCCGATGCGCCATCGCCTCGGTATCGCCGCCGGTGCGGATGGTGCCGCGCCGGCCGTCCTTGCCGTTGATCAGGTTCCCGTAGACGTCGCGGATATCGAGACCAAGCCGGCGCTTGCCGAACAAGTAGCCGACGGGATCGGGGGTCACGAAGTCGGTGAGTTGCAGGATGCCTTCATCGACGGCGGCCAGCGTCACATAGGCTTCGTCGGTATTGGTCGCGCCTGTCACCGTGACGGGAATCTCGACGCTATGGCGCGGCAAGGTTTCCGAGGGCACGTCCATGGCGACCTTCAGGCTGCGGTCGGCGGGGTCGAGGCCCAGCCAGGCCACGCCGATCGCGCGGCCGGGTATATGCGTCGCCTCGGCCGGCGAAGGTCGATAGGCGGTGGCCAGCACATAGGCGCCGGCGCCCCAATCGGCATTCACAGGAATCTCGACGACGGCGCCGTCGGGCGTCGCGTCGACCGTGCGCGTCTCGATGATGCGATCGGTGGCGACGGCGATCAGGACCGGTCCGGCGAAGGGCGGCTTGATCGAAATCTTCGCGGTATCGCCGGCCTTGTATAGTTCCTTGTCGGCGACGACCTGGAGCTTGTCCGGCGTGCTCGCCGAGCCCGGCGTCGCCCACCAGCCCGACGAGAAGCGATAGCTCGCGGCCGCGCCCGTGGCGGAATCGAAGACCTCGAGACGATAGCGGCCCCATTGGACGTCGTGCGCGATGTGTCCGGGCTTGTCGGCCGTGACCGACAGCTCACCGCTCTCGCGCGGCAGGTCGCGCACGATGACCTGGTAGTCCCAGCTGCCGTTGCTGTAGTACCACTGATAGTCCCAATCCTCGGCAACCATCTGATAGTGCAGCTGGCTCGCTGCCGCCGGCGTGCCGTCGGCATTCACCACCGCCACCTCGAACGCGGCCTCGCCGCCGTCGGGCACGATGCCGTCAGTGAACAGCGGCTTGATGCCCAGCTGCATGGGCCGATTGCGGATCGGAAGCTCCAGGGTTTCGATCACCGGCCGCCCGCCGACTTCGTACACTTCAACCGTGAGCGTGGCCTTCAGCGGCTGGGGCGTATCCGGAAGATCGGCCAGCTCGATCGGCAGACTCACCTTGCCGTCCGCATCGGTGCGGGTATCGTCGAGCGGAACCTGCACGACGCTGACGTCTTCGTCGGCGAGGATGAAGCTGTAGCCGGGATAGTTGGCCGGCGGTTGGTCCTGGCGGGAGATGGCGATGCTGGCCTTGACTGGCAGGTCGCTTGCCGGCGCGCCATAGAGATACTTCGCATCGACGGCGACGGTGACGGGCGTCTCCGCGGTGACGTAGGTCTGATCAGGCTTGAGGGAGACCTCGATGCGCGCGGGCACCACTTCCTCGACCAGGAAGGTAACGGAGCCGACGGGCTGGCCGGCGGGATCGAGATAGGCATAAGCGCTCCAGGTTCCCGTGCGCGCGGACGCCGAGATCGGAATAGTCAGATGGAATCCGCCCATCTGTCCGTCGGTCAGCGTGCGTTCGAGCGCCACGGCGCCATCGGGGCGATGGACCTTGAGCGTAAGCGGCACGTTCCTGATGGCATGGCCGGCGCTGTCGCGCAGCAGAGTGACCAACTGTACCGGCTCACCCGGGCGATAGACGCCGCGGTCCGTGTACATGAAGGCATCGGTCGGGCCTGGCGTCAGACGGCCGCCGACGCCGCGGTCGCTGAGATCGAAGGCGGCGTGCGAAAGATCGAGGAAGACGAAATCACCGTCGCCGCCGAGCGCCATGACGGCGGTTGCGCTGCGGCCGGCTTCGCCACGGATCAGGCCGGGATCGAAGGTTGCCGCGCCGCCGGCATCGCTGGCGGACTTGCCGAGCTCGTCATTGTTGCGGGCGTAGAGTCGGAGGTCGACGCTCGGAACGGGCTGCCCCGTCGACAGCGAACGGACGAACACATGCAGGCCGTCGGCGCCGGACATCGTGGTCAGGCCGAGATCGCTGATGACGAACCACTGGGTCGCCCGGTAGTTCCAGGTCTCGACCTCGCCGCCCGCCGACTCGGCGGTCAGGACGTAGATGCCGGGCACGGTCGCGGGCAGGACGTCGGAGATCGGCACCAGCGTGGTCACGCGCTTGTTGCGCTCGCTCTGGATATCGATCTCGCCCTTCCAGATGAGATCGCCGGACTCTTCGGGGATCTGGTCGCGCTCATAGCCGTCGATCGCGCGCAGCCAGCGGCCCTGGCGGATCTGCTCCACCAGGTTGCGATCGGTGATGCGCAGCAGCTGGAGCTTGGCCTTGTCGACGTTGACGCTGACCAGGGGCAGGCCGCTGCTGCCAACCTTCGGCAGCACGTAGGCCGAACCGGGGAACCCGAGCGAGGCTTCGCGGTCGCCGATCTCGATCGTGACCGAATCGGTATCTGCCAGCTGGTCGTCATTGACGCTGGGCAGGCCCTTGAGCGCTGTCACGGTGTAATGGGCGCCGAAATCGAGGCCGTCGATGCAAAGCGTGTCGTTGGTGACCACGAAGGCCGGTGTGACCGCCGGTTCGATCTTGATGTAATCCTCGTAGTGGATGTCCTTGATCGGCTTCAGGTTGTCGCGGAACTGCAGACAGATGCGGGCGCGGTCGCCGCTAAGCTCGGTGCGGGAGTTGATGAGGCGGAACTGCGTGGCGTCGGAGAGCGCCTGGACGCGATCGGCGATCTGGTTGTCGTATTCGAGATTGAGGCCGGCCTGATAGGCCTTGACGGCCTCGCGGGCGCGATTGGCCCGATCAAGGATGCTGCCGAGCGCGATCAGCGCCTTGGCGCGGTCGGTCGGGCGGTCCGCCGCCTGGCGGGCGGAGAAGGCCGCGGCGATGGCGTTGCCGGTCTCGCCCGACTCGCGCAGGGCGCGCGTCAATCCCATCCAGGTCTGGAAGTCGTCGGCCCCGAAGGCGATGGCGCGCTCGTAGGCGCTGACGGCCTTGCTCCAGGCCCCGCGTTCGGCAGCGGCGTCGCCGTCGAGGCGGCTGGCGCGCGCTTCCAGGGTGTCCGGCTTCTCCGGGTAGCGGGCCTGGATATCCGTGACATAGGTATCGGCGGCAGAAGCGTAATCCGGCTGCTCCTGGGCGCGCAGCGGCAGCGCCGTGGCAATGAGCACAAAGCAAACGGCGATCAGACGTAACACGGTTGCGGACTCCCCATCATCGTCCCTATGGATGAGCCCGGCCTCGATATGCGTCGAGCCGGGCCCTTGTTCCCATCAGCGTCGCACGGATTGATGGCCGATCTATGGCGGGCGCGCTGCAATCCGATATGCTCAAGCATAGCCCGATTCCACCGCGCCAGGGAGGCCTTCGTGATCTACGCCGAGTACATCGAACATGATCGCACGCTGCCGATTCAGATCTTCCAGCATATCGGGCGCCAGAGTGGCTGGGTTTCCGATGTCGATGTGAAGATCGGCAATCTCGGGCGGGCCGAGCGGATCGCGCCGGAGCCGAGCGTCATCTGCCTGTGGCGCCATCCGG
>JBGPEQ010000455.1:0-3982 GCA_041482855.1 Dongiaceae bacterium
AGACTAATCCTCCGCCGGCTTCGTCCCGCGCAGGCGCTTGAGCCGCGAGCGGCGTGTCTTCGTGTCGAGCCGGCGCCGCTTCGAACCGCCGGTCGGCTTGGTGGGGTGGCGCGGCTTGGGCGGCTCGGCGGCGCGCCGGATCAGGTCGACGAGCCGTTCGCGCGCATCCTGGCGGTTGCGCTCCTGGGTGCGGTGGCGCTGGGCGATGATGATGAGCACGCCGTCGTTGGTGAGCCGCCGGCCGGCAAGACGCTCGAGCCGCTGGCGGACAGCGGGCAGCAGCGAGGGCGAATGGCGGACGTCGAAGCGCAGCTGCACGGCCGTCGCCAGCTTGTTGACGTTCTGGCCGCCGGGGCCGGCCGAGCGGACGAAATTCTCTTCGATCTCGCGGTCGTCGAGACTGATGCTGTCGGTGATGCGGATCATGCCAATCGCGTTCTTGTATTACCGTATGATGGCGCCATCGGCGCTGCCAAATTCATTGTTGTGTTCGCGTACCCTCGCCCTCATAGTATTCGGGTCAAACTCTTTTTGGGCTAGCTCGCTCTCCTGCCTTTTCAAGCGCCGGACCAAGTGACTTCCCTGAATAGTTCGATCCGCGGCGCAATCGCGCGCCACGGCAATTTGGTTCGGAGAGATATCCATGGCAACGGGTACCGTTAAGTGGTTCAACCCTGCGAAGGGGTTCGGGTTCATCATGCCGGAGGACGGCTCGAAGGACGTCTTCGTGCATATCTCCGCGGTTGAGCGCTCCGGTCTCGGCTCGCTGCGCGAGGGACAGAAGATCAGCTTCGATCTCGAGCGCGGACAGCAGGGCAAGGTCTCCGCCGTCAACCTGAAGAACGCCTGACGTTATTGCGAAGCGCGAGGGCGGCCGGCGGCGTGCGCGTCGGCCCTCGCCCGCTGAAGGATTTCGGCCCGCAAGCGGGCGGCCGCAGGTCGCCCCTACATAAGATCGTCGCGGCGCCAGGACTTGATTTGAACCCGCTGCGTCACGCCCCCGCCGCCGTCGCCACCGGATAAATGAACCCCGCGGCCGGATAGTCCTTGCCGAAGTCGCTGCCGTTCCAGACGCGCAGCTCGCTCCAGTCGTTGCCGGGCGAGACGTCGATCACGCGCACGTCGGTCGCCACTTGGCCGCGCGTATCCGATGTCGAGCCCCAGTTGGCGTGGGTGATCAGGATCTCCCGCGCATGGACGATGCGGGTGACCACGGACAGATGGCCGCGCGGCAGGGCGCGAGTCTTCTGGAACACCAGCACGGCGCCCGGTCGGGGCCGCTTGCCGCGCTCGTAGCGGCCCGCGGCCTGGCCCCACCAGGTCCAGGCATCGCCGCGCAGGTCGACGCCGGAGACCTCGCGGGCATAGGGCACGCACTGGACCGGCGCGGATGGCGGCGGCAACAGGGCAAGCTCGGGTTCGGCCGCGACCGGCACTGTCGATGCGGTCGGATGGCCAGCGCAACCCGCGAGCGCCGCCAGCAGGACTCCCCCGAAGATGCGAATCATCCCCTGCATCGGCGGGCAGTATTACTGGCGCAGAGTCAGCCTGTCACCAGAAATCGTGTTGCAGGTTGTTTCATCTAGTTTCATCGCCCGTCGGAACCTGCGATCCAGTGTAGATTTCTTGTTCATCGGCGTTTCACCCTGTATCGTGCAGTTGCCATGCAATCGCTACCCCAGGTAACACCCTGGCCGGGGTGGGGTAGCGTCACGAGGACCGAAAATGCCGGACGTCGACGCTGGCGCAAAGAAGCGCCGCACCAAGAACAAGGCGCAGCGGTTCACCGATGCGTACTTGCGCAACCTCAAGCCGAGGGCGCTCAGGTACGAGGAGATCGAAGCCGGCCGGACCGGGCTCGCCGTACGGGTGGCGGTGTCCGGCATCAAGACCCTTTCCTACCTGTACCGCTTCGATGGGACAGCCAAGCGTATGACGCTCGGCATCTATCGCGACCGGCAGCTGATCGGCGTAGCCACCAGCCTTCAGGCTGACCAGCGCGGGGTATCCTACGTTACTCTCGCGGACGCGCGGGTTGCGCTCGAAGAGGCGCGCCGCAAGCGCAGCGGGGGTGTCGACCCTTCGCCTGAGGCCGTCCGCCAGCACCAACTTGAGCGCAAGGCTAAGAGCATCGATGAACTGGCCGATGCTTATCTCGCTCGCTATGCCTCACAAAAGCGCGCCAGCAGTGCCGACATCGACAGGCGCATTCTCAATCGAGAGATCCGTCCTGTTTGGGGATCGCGGCGGACATCCGGTATTCAGCGTATCGAGATCGTAGAGTTGCTCAACGGCATCGTTGACCGCGGTGCCAAGATAAGCGCCAACCGAACCTACACGTTGCTGCGCAATCTGTTTCGCTTTGCCGTCAAGCAAGCAATCATCCCCGCGTCGCCGATGGTCGAGATTGGGCGGCCCGGAGGTCGCGAAACGATGCGCAGCCGTGTGCTGGACGATGCCGAGATTATAGAATTCTGGATCGCCTGCGAGCAACTTGGCTATCCCTTCGGCACGTTGTTCAGGTTCATGCTTGCGGTTGGTCAGAGGCGAGGGGAGTGTGCCGGCCTGCGACGTTCAGAGATCGACGTGCCGTCGAAGCTGTGGCTAGTCCCCGGCTCAAGGATGAAGGGACATCTCGCACATGAGGTTCCTCTGAGCCCGCTCGCGTTCGAAATCATCGAGACACTTCCCGCAACCGGTGAATACCTGTTTCGGGCAAGCATCGACGGGAAGGACCGCCCGGCGACCGGATTCGCCCGAGCCAAAGCGCAGCTCGACGCCTTGATAGTCGAAGGCCGAAGCTTGGCGCTGAAAGAGGCTGGAGGCAGCCCTGAGAAGGCAACCCCGATGGCTCCGTGGCGGCTGCACGATTTGCGCCGAACCATGAGAACACATCTATCGCGCATGCGCCTGGACCCAGAAATATCTGAGCGTGTCATCGGTCACTTACCCGCGGGCGTGCGCAAGACCTACGACGTTCACGACTACCGCCGAGAGAAGGCCGAGGTGCTGACGGCGTGGTCCGGCAGGCTCAAGACCATCGTCTCGCCGGTTGGCCCGGCGGGTGGGCGCGTAGTGCAGTTTCGGGCAGCGTCGAGTTGAGCGTCATGCGAGTTCCAATCGCCATCATCGCTGGTGCGCTGCTGATCGCGATCAGCGTCCTGGTCGTCGGACGTTACAGCGTCGGCCACGTCATAGTTGGGCGCGGCATTGTCACCGTTGTTGGCGTCGATCAATGGACGGGTACACCGTTCATGCGGCAGGCGTCGACAAATTGAGGTATCGTGCCAATCGGTGGAGATAGCCTGGCCAGGCAACAAGCGCGGTACCGCACTGCGTTTCTCCACCGACAACCATGCGGGCGCTCATGCGGAGGGCGCGATGGTGAGCATTCCCGAACGTAGATGGTTGAGCCTGTCAGAAGCCGTCGAGCTAGCGTCGTCGCTCACCGGGATCTCGGCGGACAAGGCCGCCGAGGCTATCGTCGGCGGTGGTGTCGACGGACAGATAAGCGCGCAAGGAGTCGGGACATACGGATCAATTATCGATCCTCGCCTGCATATGCTGAGCCCGCACGAGTGGCGCGCTGACGCTAGCCCATGGCGAGAAAACCGAATTGGGGAAATCGAGCGGGTCGAAATCGAGCGGTTGTCAATTTACGGCTGGCTTGGACTGGCGGCCGATGGCGTAACCAAGGTGCCGTTCGCGCCACAGGGGAAGATCACAATCCCCCACGCGGTGCAGAGAATTCGAGACAGACTGCATCCGGGCGCCGCGCAGCGCGCGGCAATAGAGATCAGAACAAGCCATGACGGCGGACTGCCAGCAAGCTATCAGGAGCATTGCAAGCACGAAACCGAAGCGGAAGAACGGCTGCGGCTGGCGCTATCGGTCGGCAAACTGGTGGCGTTGACGGACGATGGGACTGTCGATTCTGACTACTGGCAGACCGGCGACTGCAGAATGACACTTTCGTTCGGCA
>JBGPEQ010000456.1:0-3968 GCA_041482855.1 Dongiaceae bacterium
TCGATCTCTGTTCGAGCGTACGCAGCCAAGGACGCCTCGATGCCGATAAGCTGGCGGCGTTCTTTGCCGCGATTAATTATGTATTCGCCTGAACGTTGCCGGCCGGCCGGCGGACCTGTATCTTCACTCGCGGCGGAGTGAGGAGAATGCGATGAACTTAGTGCGCAATACCGGATCGAAGCTGGCAACGGATGCCGTGCGGCAGGCGCGCATCGATCTCGCGGCGGCGCTGCGGTTGGCCGTGCGGTTCGGTCTCAACGAGGGCATCGACAACCACTTCACGGTCATGCTGCCGGGCGCCGAGGACCGCTTCCTCCTGCATCCCTTCGGCTTCCACTGGTCGGAACTCACGGCCAGCGATCTCATCGTCGTCGACTACGACGGTCGCACGATCGAAGGTGAAGGCGAGGCCGAGAGCTCGGCCTTCCACATCCATTCGCGCATCCACAAGGCGAGTCCGCGCGCCGGTTGCGTGCTGCATTCGCACATGCCCCACGCGACCGCGCTCACCATGGTCGAGGGCGGGCGGCTCGAGCCCGCGCATCAGAATGCGCTGCGTTTCTACGACGATGTCGCCTATGACGACACCTTCAACGGCCTGGTCTTCGATATGGACGAGGGCGATCGGCTGGCGCGGTGCCTGGCGGAAAAGCGCGTGCTGTTCTGCGGCAACCACGGCGTGGTCGTCATCGGTCGCACGGTCGCCGAGGCCTTCGATGACCTTTATTTCCTCGAGCGTGCCTGCCAGGTGCAAATCCTGGCCATGTCGACCGGACGCCCGTTGCGGATCGTCAAGGACGAAGTCGCCAAGGCGACCTTCGGCAACTGCGACATGGGGCAGTATGCCCACCAGCACTTCGCGGCGCTGAAGCGCCTGCTCGACCGTGAGGAGCCGGACTACGCGAAGTAGCCGCCGGTATCACCCTCCGGGCGGCGCGGCGTCGTCGGGCACCCAGCCGGCGGTCCAGACATCGAGCGGCAGGATGTCCGCCGGTTCGCCGTTGGTGCGGAAATAGGAGTCGACGGCGTAGACCTTGCCGGTCGCCCGCTCCTTGATGGTCGCGGTGTTGCTAGGACCCCAGGCGGAAATCACGAAGCGGTTGGCCGGCAGGCCGATGTCGTGGAAACGGATCAGGCCGTCCGCGGCCATCATCCGCATATAGGCGGTCGAATTGGTTGCCTCGTCGATGCAATCAAGTTGACCGTCCGGATTCCAATGCACGCCCATCCCGGGTGCGTCCTCGAGCGTGCCGGCTTGCCGACCGGTGAAGATCTCGAGCAGACCGGTGGCGCGCGCGATCTGCTGCCGCTCGGCGGCCGCATCCTTCGGCGGCGGATCGAAGAGCGTACGCACCTGCGCCCACTCTGCCGGCGACAGCGACACCTCGGTCCGCAGCCGACAGGAATTACCGTGACAGACGCTGTATTTGGCGGGTGTCGGGTTCGCGTCGAGCAGCTTGGCGACGCGGTGCTCCTCGTTGCCCTGGCAGGCTGCAAGGAAAAAGACTGTGAAGCTCAGGACGATGGCGGGCAGGTGGTGCTTGAGCATGGCGGTCCGGATCGCTTTGGTCTGTTGAGGCTCTGGTTGCGACCATACGCCACCGAAGCGTCATTGCGAACTGTCGACAAACAGCTTATCCGCAATTGCGGTTCCGCGCGTGTTCGGAGACACTGCTCCATGCAGGTGCGGACGCACAGATTCGGACTCCTCGCGTCGATCGTGGTCCTGGCGGCGTTGCCGCGGCCCGGGCGCCCTGGTCATGCCGATTCGGGCTCGTGGGGAGCGGAGATCAAGCAGGTCGTCTACATGTACAATGTGGCCGAGTATTGCGGCCTCAACACCTTTGAGGTGTATGACGGCTACCGGCGCGAGATGCGTCACCTCACCCGCCAGGGTCGGCTGCCGGAATCGACCGTGCGTTGGCTGCGCATTGACGGCATAGTGGCGGCCGATCTGGAATATGACAATCGAGGCCTCGGCGGCTTTCGCAACTGGTGCCGGACCGAGGGACTTGATGCTGCCCGTCATTTCCAGACCTTCCGCGACGCCCAGCTGGCCGCTGAGCGCGATCAAGTAGTCTTGCCGTAGTCAGCCGCCAATGAGCGTTGTCCTCGGCGTCGTCGTCGCCACCTATCTTGCGATCTTGGCGCTGCTCTTCTTCATGCAGCGCAGCCTGCTGTTCGTTCCGAACAGAGAGCGGCCGGATCTCGCCGAAGCCGAACTCGATGCGGCGACGCGGCCGATCGAGCTTCTCACGGCGGATGGCCTGCGGCTGCTCGCCTGGTACCGTCCGCCGGCCGGCAATCCGGGCGCGGTGCTCCTGTACCTGCACGGCAACGCCGGACATATCGGCGATCGCGGCGATCGCGTGCGACCCTATCTGGACGCCGGCCTCGGTATGCTGCTCGTGGAGTATCGCGGCTACGGCGGGAATCCGGGGCAGCCGAGCGAGGTCGGTTTCTACACCGACGCGCGAGCCGCCCTGGACTTCCTAGCCCAACAAGGCGTGATGGCGGAGCGTATCGTGCTTTACGGCGAATCCCTGGGCACGGGCGTCGCGGTGCAGATGGCGGTCGAGCGCGAATGCGGCGCTCTCGTCCTGGAGGCGGCGTATACGTCGGTCGCCGCCGTGGCGCAGAGCCGGTACTGGATGTTTCCAGTCCGACATCTCGTGCTCCACAAATTCGATTCGCTGTCGAAAATCGGCCGCGTCCGCTGCCCCGTCTTCATCATGCATGGCGAGCGCGACCGGATCATACCGATCCGGTATGGGCGGGAGCTGTTTCAGGCCGCGTCCGAGCCCAAAGAAGCAAAGTGGTTCGCCGACGGCAATCACACGAACTTCGACGAATTCGGCGGGCCGGCGGCGGTGCTGGATTTTCTCAAACGGCAAGGCGTGGCCGCATGAGCGGCCTGCTGCGGCGTTGGGCCGTTCGACTCGTCAATGACCCGCCGCAACGGGCACGTCGGACACCACGTAGGGGGCGGCCGCCAGCGACGGCGGGGAATGCCCGAAAAAACAGCTAGTACCTCTGCACAGAGGTTATGACTCTTTGTTTGGTTGTGGATAGGCGCGCGCCAATTTGGTTCTGGCACGCTGGGTGGTGAACATCCAGTTGATGCGGGCGCCCGTGGCATTGCGCCGGCGCTCCCAGGCGGCGATTTCGGCGACCAGGCGGTCGCGCTCGGCGATGCGGCGGTCCAGGCACTGGCCGCGCAGGACGCCGATCTCGATCTCGACCATGTTGAGCCAGCTGGCGTGCTTGGGGGTGTAGTGGAACTCCAGGCGGCGCAGCAGGCGGTGGGCTTCCGGCGCCGGGAAGGCCTCGTACAGCGCGCCGGGGGAGTGGGTCGACAGGTTGTCCAGCACGACGCGGATCAGGTCTGCCTGCGGATAGTGGAGGTCGACCAGGTCGCGCATGCAGTGGGCGAAGTCGCGGGCGGCACGCTGGTCCGTCACCTTGACCTTGCGCCAGGGCTGGTGCGCGTCGAGGAAGACGAACAGGTTGACCGTGCCGTTGCGACGATACTCGCAGTCGTAGCGCTCGAGCTGCCCCGGCTTGGGTAGGATCGGCGCCCGCACTTCGCCGATCAGCTGGGTCGGGCTCTCATCGAAGCACACCACCGGGCGCTTGGGATCGGGCGCCTCGGCGTAGAGGTCGAGGACGTCCTCCATGCGGGCGACGTAGGTGCCGTCGATCTTCGGAATGCACCACATGTCCTTGCGCCACGGCTTGAGGTGGTTCTCGGCCAAGCGCCGCCGCACCGTCTCGCGGGATAGATCCTCATGCTCGGTGAGCTTGACCATCGCCCCGGCCAGCAGCTCCAGCGTCCAGCGCGCGCGGCCTTCGGGCGGGTTGGAGCAGGCGGTCGCCACCAGCAGCGCCTCCTCCTTGCCCGAGAGCTTGCGTTCCGCGCCGGGGCGCGGCTCTTCGCTGAGCGCGGCTTCCAGGTTGTCTTCGACGAA
>JBGPEQ010000457.1:0-3967 GCA_041482855.1 Dongiaceae bacterium
AAGAACCTCATCCTGAGCTTGTCGAAGGACGCATTGCATTGATCCAACGCTCCACTCATCATTTCTCCGCGTCCTCCGCCCTTCCTTCGCCCGCCGAAGCGGGCTTCGCGAAGGCGGGACCTCCGCGTGCCACAACCTTCTTGCCGCACCAGCCGGGTCATTGCGGATCATCGCACCGCTCAGCGCCGGGCCCCAGCGGCTGGCCGTAGCTGAACTCCACGAAGTTGCCGTCGGGATCGCGCACGCCGCAATAGTAGCCGACCGGAAAAGGTTCCTGGCGCGGCGGCCAGACGAGGCAGCCCGCCGCCGCTGCCTTGGCCGCCATGGCGTCGACGGCGGCGCGGCTCTCCAGCGCGAAGCCGAAATGACTGTAGTCGCGCTCGCCCTGCTGCCGGCCAGGACCGCCGGGGATCATCACGATGATGAAGTCGTTCTCCTTGCCGGGCTCGGCCAGCCAGACGATGCGGTGGCCGACCTTCGGATCGCTGCGCTCATGCACGGTCTTCATGCCGCAGAACTCGCGATAGAAGGCGATGCAGGCATCGAGATCGCGGACGTGGAGCGCGATATGCGTGAGGGCCGGCGGCATGGCGCAAGCCTAGCCGTAGGGGCGGCGCGTTGCATCAGGATCCTATCGCTGGCATGACGGCGGTGCGTCCTTCGACAGGCTCAGGATGAGGGAGGGTCTTGATGGCACGAAGAAATGCCCTCATCCTGAGCCTGTCGAAGGACGCAAGAGGCTGATCCCAGACCATGGCGCAGACAGAAGCCGTCGTTACCAAGTCTCCCCAGCCGCCCGCTCGACCTGACGGCGAGCCGGCGCGGATCACAGCCATTCGGCACGGCACCGACGAGCTGACGATCGAGTGGGGCGACGGCCGACGGAGCCGCTTCGCCGCCATCTGGCTGCTCGACAACCGGCCGGACGGGCGCCACAGCCCGGAGGGGCAGCGGCTGTTCGACGTGGCGGAGCTGCCGGAGGAGCCGACCATTGCCGCGGCGGCGCTCGTTGGCGGCGATCTGCGGGTCGAATTCGCGCCGGGCGGAACTGCCGCGCTCTATGCGGCCGAATGGCTGCGCCGCCATGCGCTCGATGCGGCCTCGCGGGCCGAGCGGCGAGTCGGCCGCCGTCTCTGGGATAAGTCCCTCGCCGCGCACCTGCCGACCGGCCGCTACCCCGAGGTCGCCCGGGGCGGTCGGGCGCTGGCGGAGTGGCTGGGCTACGTGCGCGATTTCGGCTTCGCGCTGCTGACGGGCGTGCCGGCCGAGCCGGGCATGGTCTGCCGCGTGATCGAGCTGTTTGCTTGCGTGCGCGAGACCAACTACGGCCGCCTGTTCGACGTGGTGTCGGTGGAAAATCCCACCAACCTTGCCTATACCGGCCTGGCGCTCGGCAACCACACCGACAACCCCTATCGCGATCCGGTGCCGCAGCTGCAGCTGCTGCACTGCCTGGAAGCGGCGGCCGAGGGCGGCGAATCGATCGCGGTCGACGGCTTCTTCGCGGCCGATCGGCTGCGGCGCGAGCATGCGGATGCGTTCGCGCTGCTCACGCGCCATGCCGTGCCGTTCCGCTATGTCGAGAAGGGCAAGGTCGATCTCCAAAGCACCGCGCCGCTGATCGAGCTGGACGCCGAGGGCGAGGTGCGGGCAGTGCGCTACAACAACCGCTCGGCCGCACCCTTCGACCTGCCGGAGGAGATCGTAGATCCCTACTACCGCGCCTACCGCCGCTTCGGCCGCCTGCTCCACGACGCCGACGCGCTCGTCGGCTTCAAGCTCGGCGCCGGCGATCTCTTCGTCGTCGACAACCAGCGCGTGCTGCACGGCCGGCGCGGCTTCGGCCACGGCCGCCGCCACCTGCAGGGCGCCTATTCGGACAAGGACGGTCTGTTGAGCAAGCTACGGGTGCTGGAGGGTACGTGAGCGGCGTAGTCGAGGAGATCGAGGCGCTGTTCGCGCGCCATGGCGGCGAGTCCTACGGCGAGGGTGTGACCATGCTGCAGCACGCGCTGCAGACGGCGGCGCTGGCGCAGGCCGAGGACGCCGACGACGCACTGGTCGTTGCCGCGCTGCTGCACGACATCGGCCACTTCCTGCAGCCGACCGACGATTCCTACGGCTACCACAAGCACGACCGCTCCGGCGGCGAATGGCTGGCAAAGCGCTTCGGCCCCGCGATCAGCGAACCCGTGCGCCTGCACGTCGCGGCCAAGCGCTATCTCTGCGCGACCGAGGCCGAATACTTTGGCAGGCTGTCGGCCGCCTCCGTGCACTCGCTCGGCAAGCAGGGCGGACCCATGTCGGCGCAGGAAATTGCCGCGTTTGCCGCGCTGCCACACTCTGACGCCGGCGTGCGATTGCGGCGCTGGGATGATGGCGGGAAGGTGGACGACCTACACGTGCCTGACATCATGTCCTATCGCGAGCGTATTGCGCGGTTCATGCTCTAGCATCCCATTGCCGGCAGCGCCTATAGCTGTCAGCGCGTGACCATCAGCATGCTGCTGCTGTACGGTCGATGATGCCCGGCGGCCGGCCGGGGGCGGGCAGCGAGTTCTGGGAGGGGGAGCCGCGATGAAGCTTGGCCTGTTCATGATGCCCCTGCATGACCCGAAGCGCGACTACACGCGGGTCCTGCAGGAGGACCGCGAAGCCATCCTGCTGGCCGAGAAGCTCGGCTACGACGAGGCCTGGGTCGGCGAGCACTACAGCGCCGCGACCGAGCCGATTGCGGACCCGCTGCAATTCATGGCCACGCTGATCCCCCTCACCAGGACGATCAAGTTCGGCACCAGCGTGCTGAACCTGCCGCAGCACCACCCGGCCCAGGTCGCCGGCAACTGCGCCATGTTCGACCATCTCGCCGAGGGCCGCTTCATCATGGGGATCGGTCCCGGCGGCCTCGGCTCCGACTTCGAGCTCTTCAAGGTGACGGACAAGAACCGCGGCGAGATGATGGTCGAGTCGATCGAGATGATCCACAAGATCTGGGTCTCGGATCCGCCCTACCGCATTCCCGGCAAGTACTGGGACATCACGATCGAGAGCGCGTGCCTGCCGCATCTCGGCATCGGCCCGATGCTGAAGCCGTACCAGAAGCCCCACCCGCCGCTCGCCGTTTCCGCGATGAGCCCGTCGTCATACATGGCACGGCTGGCCGGCGAGCGCGGCTGGGGGCTCATCTCGGCGAACTTCATGCCGGTCGGCCATGCCAAGAGCCATTGGCAGCAATACTGCGCCGGGGCGGAGGCCGCGCGGCGACGTCCCGAGCGCAGCCAGTGGAGCCTCGCGCGCACCATCCTCGTCACCGATAGCGACCAGGAGGCCCGCGACTATCTCTCCAACGATCACTGCAGCGTCGGCTGGTACTACGCCTACCTCCGCGACAACCTCGCCACCCACAAGCTCCTGAAGATCTTCAAGCCGAGCGAATCGATCGCGGACGAGGCCGTCACGGTCCAGCAATGCATCGAGTGGATGGTGATCCACGGCAGCCCGAAGCGCGCGCTGGATCAGCTCGTTGCGCTGGTCGATGAGGTCGGCCCCTTCGGCACGCTCCTGCTGACGCACAAGGAATGGGACAAGCCCGTGCTGCACAAGCGCTCGATGATGCTCCTCGCCGAGCAGGTGATGCCGAAGCTGCGGCAGCACGCCAGCCGGAGCGGCGCGCCGTAGTCTGCCCGGCAACGCCGCCGATAGCGCATCACTTCGCCGCCGCCGGCCGCACCTCCTCGTGCGCCGCCTCCTGCTGGCGCTGCCACATCGCCGCGTATTTGCCGGCACGCGCGAGCAGTTCGCCATGGCGCCCCCGCTCCACGATGCGGCCGTCTTCCAGCACGATGATCTCGTCGGCGTGGATCACCGTCGACAGGCGGTGGGCGATGACGAGCGTGGTGCGGTCGGCGGAGACCTCGCGCAGGCTCTTCTGGATTTCCTTCTCGGTGTGAGTGTCGAGGGCCGAGGT
>JBGPEQ010000458.1:0-3954 GCA_041482855.1 Dongiaceae bacterium
AGGGCCGTTCTTTGTGCCACGAAGATTTCCCCTCATCCTGAGCTTGTCGAAGGACGCACCTTGGTGATGCAGGCCCGGCCGGCAGGATGCCGGCCGGGCCGCGTCGACGTTACTTTACGCCCCAGATCGCAAGATAGTGCTTCTTGTAGTCGTTGCTGGGGATGAATGTGTTCTGGTCGCCGCCCTCCGCGTGGATGTTGTCTTTGGTGACCAGAAAAGGCGGCTGGACGAAGCCGCTCGGCGGCGCGTCATGGAAAGCACGGTTCAACTCGTCGATGGCCTGATAGGCCTGCAGCTCGATCGGCTCGGAGACGGTGACAGTCTGATACTGGTCACCCTTGCGGATGCGATCGTAAGCCGAGCGGTTGCCGTCCGCGGCCACGAGTTTCACCTGGTCCGTGGCAATGCCGCCGCTCCTGAGGACGGGAACGGCGAAGTCCCAATCGTTGTCGCCCACCGACGTGGCGTAAAGCGGGGTTCCGAAGCGCTGCACCCAGCTCGTGGTGAGCTGCGGCTGGCGCTGGGCCGCCTCCGAGGCGGGCGAGTTGACATATTCGAGAACCTTGCAGCCGGCGCATTTCTCGATCTCGTCCTTGGTCGCCGTCGATTTGACCTTGGCGATGGCATATTCGTTATGGCTGAGCACCACGGCACGGGCGGTGCCGTTCGAATCGGCGACCACCCAGGCGGCCTCGGCCTTGCCGATCTCGACGGGATCCTCCTGGATGTTCACGAAGAGATTGATGTCGGGCTGCGGGCCGGGATAGCCGGCGGCGTGGAGGCCGACGAACTTGATCCCCTGCGCGACACCGGCCTTGATCGGGTCTTGCAGGCTGGCGGCATCGGCGAAGAGCGCGATACCCTGCGGCTTCAATGCGATCGCCTGGTTCATGCCGGCAAGCCAGGAGGTCGGGCTGCCCTTGCCGTCGATGATCGTTACCTCCCACCCCAGCTTCTCGCCGGCTTCCTTGATGTAGACGCCGTAGAGATGGGAGATGTCATTCTGCTCATCGCCCGAGAGGAAGACCACCTTCTTGCCCGATTCTGGCTTCGGGGCAGATGTCGGGCCCTCCCACACGGTCTGCGGGCCGGCATATTTGGTGACGGCCGCCTTCGCATCGGCCACGACCTGGGCGTCGTCGGCGCGTACGCCCGCGGCGAAAACGGTGGCGAGCACGATGCTCGCACCGGATAGGAATGCTCTTTGCTTGAAGCGTTTCGTCATCGTCATCCTCCTCTTTGTCCCACATGTTGGTGATTCCGGAAGCGGCGGGACGTCGCGACTAGTGGTGCGTTGGTTTGCCTCCGCAGCTCGAGCGGATGATAAGTTTCGGCGCCAGCACGATGCTTTCCGGCGGTCCGTGCGGGGCCTTGATGCGGTGCAAGAGCAGGTTCGCCGCCTCCTCGCCAAGCCGCCGGGCGTCGATCGCGATCGTCGTCAGGGCGGGGCGGTAGAGAGCTGCTTCTGCAATGTTGTCGAAGCCGATCACGGCGCAGTCTCGCCCGGCGACGAGACCCCGATCGGCAAGCCCGAGAAGCACGCCGAAGGCGCAGATGTCGTTGTAGCAGAGCACGGCGGTCGGATCGGAGGCCTCGCCGCGCATGAGTTCGGCGACGGCCCGCGCGCCTTCCTCCCGCGTCGGCAGGCAATTCACGATCGGGCCGATCGGCAGGCCGTAGCGGGAGAGCGTCTCTCGATAGGCCAGGGCGCGGTCGCTTGCAGGAGAGGCGCGCCGTCCGCTACCCACGAACGCAATGCGCTTGTGCCCGAGCCGGATCAGATGCTCGGCCGCGAGCGTCATGCCGAGCCGGAAATCCGCGCTCACCTGATCCGCGTTGCGCTTGCCGAGGCGGCGCAGCATCTGAATGACGGGAACGCCGGCGGCGCGCAGATCGTCGATGATCTTGGGATCCGTTCCCTCGGCCGGCGCAAGAAGCAGCCCATCGACTCGATGCTCGCGCATGCGGGCGATGAAGCGGTCCTGCCGCGCCGGCGATTCTGCCGTATTTGCCAGAAACGCCACCCATCCGGCGCGATCGAGGGCGTCGTCGATGCCGGCGGTCAGCTCCGCATAGAACGGGTTGGTGATTTCGCAGACGAGGAGGCCGATCGTTTGTGTCGAGCGCGTCCGCATGTTGGCCGCGGCCCGATCGTAGACATAGCCCAGAGCGCTTATGGATGACTGGACGCGTTGCCGCGTTGCCACCGCGACGCGCGGACTCTGCCGCAGGACGAGCGAGACGGTTGCCCGCGACACCCCCGCATGTTTGGCGATGTCATTGAGCGTCTTGCGCTGCACGCCGATATCGCTGGATCGTTCCAACGAATTGCGCCTCTCCCAAGCGGTAGCCGACCGATTCTTCTGATCTTTCTTGTTAGATCGATCTAATTACACCGGGCGTCGCCCGTCAAGCGTGAACAGGCCGGATATCGTCAGCCCAGCAATCGCGGCAGCAGCAGGGTGATGCCGGGGAAGGCGACCAGGAGGGAGATGCGGATCATTTCCGAGAGGAAGAACGGCATCACGCCCTTGAAGGTCTCGCGCATGGGGACGTCGGGGGAGAGCGAATTGATGATGAAGACGTTGAGTCCGACCGGCGGCGTGATCAGGCCGAGCTCCACCACGATCAGCGTGATGATGCCGTACCAGATCTTAAGGTCGTCTTCGCCGAGGCCGTAATCCAGGCCGGATACCACCGGCCAGAAGAACGGCGTCGCCAGGATGATCATGGACAAGCTGTCCATCAGGCAGCCGAGGACGAGGAAGATCACGATGATCAGCGCCATGATCGCCATGGGCGAGAGGCCGCTGTTCTGCAGCATCCCGGCGGCGGCCTGCGGCACGCCGGCGCGCGCCATGAAGATCTTCAGGAGCTCGGCGCCGAGCAGGATGAGGAAGATCATGCCGGTGGTGCGCGCCGTTTCCAGCAGCGCCTCGACGGTGTCATGCAGCGATAGCCGGCGCATGCCGTAGCCATAGAGGCCGACCAGGAACACGCCGATGGCGGCGGCCGGCGTCGGATTGTAGATGCCGGCATAGATGCCGCCGATGACGACGCCGAAGATGACGAGCACCGGCACGACGCCGAGCGTGGCCGCCAGCAGCTCGCGCGCGGAGACCGGCTCGCCCTTGGGGCCGGAATTTGGCACGAGTCGAACATAGATGGCGACGGTGACGATGAAGAACAGGACCGCCAGCAGGCCCGGGATCAGGGCGGCCGCGAACAACGTGACGACATTCGCCTCGACGATGATGGCGTAGACGATGAGCACGATCGAGGGCGGGATGAGGATGCCGAGGGTGCCGCCGGCCGCCAGCGTGCCGGTCGCCAGCGCCGGGGAGTAGCCGTAGCGCTTCAGCTCGGGCAGTGCCACCTGGCCCATGGTCGAGGCGGTCGCCGTCGAGGAGCCGCAGACCGCGCCGAACCCGCCGCAGGCGGCGACGGCGGCCATGGCGACGCCGCCGCGGAACCGGCCGATCCAGGCGTTGGCGCCGCGAAAGAGGTCGTAGCTGAGGCCGCAGCGATAGGCGAGACCGCCCATCAGGATGAACATCGGGAGGACCGTGAGGTCGTAGTTCGAGAACTGCGCGTAGGCGAGGTCCTTGAGTTGGCTGAACACGATCGCCGGGCCGGAGAGGATGCTGGTGCCGATGAGCCCGACCAGGATCATCGTGTAGGCGATGGGCACGCGGATGGCGATGAGCGCTAGCAGCGCGACGAAGCCGAGGACGCCGATGATGAAGCCTGCGTCCACGGCTGGCCTAGAGTTCGGAAACGTGATCATCCCTCCCCCACGCAGTGGGGGAGGCTAGGTGGGGGTCGCGGGGAAAAGCCCGCTGCATCCAGTCGCGGAGAGACCCCCACTGTGCAACCGGACAGATGGTTGACAGTTTGGACCGGAGACATGGCTGACACTTTTTCAATCAGTTGAGTCCTTCAGTAGCGGTTGGG
>JBGPEQ010000459.1:0-3952 GCA_041482855.1 Dongiaceae bacterium
AGCGCGGCGGCATCGAATGCGACCTGACGGTGTCCCGGCTTGCCGAAGACAGCTACTACATCGTTACCGGCACGGGCTTCGCGACGCACGATTTCGCCTGGATCAGGGCCAATATCCGTGACGGCCTGGACGCCCGCCTGATCGACGTGACTTCCAGCTACGCGGTGCTTTCCTTGATGGGACCGCGATCACGCGAAGTGTTGGCGGTCGTCACCGATGCGGACGTATCGGGCAAGGCATTCCCCTTCGGCACCTGGCGCGAAGTCATGATCGCCGGCGCGCCCGTGCGGGCGTTGCGTGTGACCTACGTCGGCGAGCTCGGTTGGGAACTGCACCTTCCGGTCGAAACAGCGGGGGCTGTCTATGACGCGATCATGGCCGCGGGCCGCCCGCACGGCATCGCCAACGCCGGCTATCGGGCCATCGAATCCCTACGGCTCGAGAAGGGCTATCGCGCCTGGGGCTCGGACATCGGGCCCGACCACACGCCGCTCGAAGCCGGCATGGCCTGGGCCGTTAAACTCAAGCAGAACACGCCGTTTCTCGGCCGCGAAGCGCTCGCCGAACAGGCGGTCAGGCCGCTGAGGAAGCGGCTCGCAGGCTTCACCGTCGATTACCCCGCCATCGTGTTGCTCGGCCGCGAGACGATCTTTCGCGATAGCCGGCAGGTCGGGTGGCTCACGAGCGGCGGCTACGGCTACACCGTCGCGAAGAACATCGGCTATGGCTACATCCGCAATGCGGACGGCGTGCCGACCGACTGGCTGATGTCAGGCCGCTACGAGCTGGAAGTGGCGACCGAGCGAGTGCCCGCGCAGATTCATCTGGCGCCGCTCTATGATCCCAGGATGGAGCGGATCAAGTGCTAGACCGCGCCGAGATCGTCATCGTCGGCGGCGGCATCATCGGTTGCAGCATCGCCTATCACCTGACGCGCATGGGCAAGGCGGACGTGTTGCTGCTCGAAAAGAGCGGCCTGACGCACGGCGCCACCTGGCACGCCGCCGGCCTCGTCGGCCAGCTGCGCTCGTCGCGCAACCTGACGCGCATGCTGCAGCGGAGCGTCGCACTCTATGACCGGCTGGAGGCGGAGACTGGCCAGGCCACCGATTGGAAGAAGGTCGGTAGCCTGCGGCTCGCCAGCTCGCCGGACCGCCTGCTGGAGATCAAACGCGCGGCGACGATGGCCAAGAGCTTCGGCCTGGATATGAGCATTATCTCCGCCAAGGAAGCGCAAGACCTCTGTCCGATCCTCAATGTCGAGGACGTGCTGGCGGCCGCCTATTTGCCGAGCGATGGCTACGTCGATCCGGCAAGCGTCACGCAGGCTCTCGCGAAAGGCGCGCGCATGAAGGGCGCGCGCATCCGTCAAGGCATCCGCGTTACCGGATTCGAACGAAAGGGCCAGCGCGTCACGCGCGTACTGACCGACCAGGGCGACATCGACTGCGCGATCGTCGTGAACGCCGCCGGCATGTGGGCGCGCGAATTGGGTCTGATGATGGGCGTGCGCGTGCCGTCCATTGCCGTCGAACATCAGTACCTCATCACCGATCCGATTCCGGACCTGCCGAAGGCCATGCCGACGTTTCGCGATCCCGACCTGCGCGTCTACTATAAGCCGGAGGTGCGCGGCATCGTGATCGGCGGCTGGGAGGAAGGCACGCCGACCTTCGGCGGGGCCGGCATTCCGCCCGAGTTCGGCCAGCAGCTGCTCGAAGGCAATTTCGAGCGCTTCCAGGTGCTAGCCGAAGCCGCCTTCAAGCGCACGCCGATCGTCGAGAAGGTGGGAGTCCGTCAGCTGATCAACGGTCCCATTCCATTCTCGGCGGATGGCGAGTTCGTCATGGGCAAGGCGCCCGAGCTCGACAATGCCTTCGTCTGCGCGGGGTTCACCTACGGCATCGCCGGCGGCGGCGGGGCCGGCGAGATGATGGCGGAGTGGATCGTGAGCGGGAAGCCCAGCCTCAACCTGTGGCCGCTCGATATCAGGCGCTTCTCCTTTCACCACGCGGCGAAGCAGTTCATCCATCCGCGCGCCGTCGATCTCTACGGCAAGTACTATGCAGTTGGCTATCCACGCGTCGAACATCACTCGGCGCGCGGCATCCGGCGCAGCCCGCTCTACGAGACACTCGGGAAGCTCGGTGCGGTCTATGGCTCGCGCGGCGGCTGGGAACGGCCGAACTGGTTCGGGCCTAGTGGCGCCGACCTCAGCGATCAGCCGTCGTTCGGGAAGCCGAATTGGTTTCAGCATGTCGGCGCGGAGCATCGCGCCGTGCGCGAGCGCGTCGCCCTGATCGACCAGACCTCCTTCAGCAAATTCGAACTGTCGGGACCCGGCGCTGCCGCCGCGCTGCAGCGCCTCGCTGCTGCCGACGTCGACAAACCGGTCGGCAGCGTGATCTACACCCAGATCTGCAACGAGCGCGGCGGGATCGAATGCGATCTCACGTTGTCCCGCCTGGATGACAACTACTTCTACATCGTCACCGGCAGCGCCTTCGGCACGCATGATCTGCATTGGATCCGCAGCCACCTGCCGCCGGATGGAAACGCGATCGTCCGCGACGTCACCTCCGCGCGCGCGGTAATCAACCTGTGCGGGCCGCTCGCCCGCCAGGTGCTGGAGCGGGTCGCGGAAGAAGACGTGAGCAACACCGCCCTGCCCTTCGCTCGCTGCAAGCAGATCACGCTAGGCGCGGCGCCGGTGCTGGCGGTGCGGATCGGTTATGTCGGCGAGCTCGGGTGGGAACTGCATATTCCGACCGAGTATGCCGCCCACGTCTATGACCGGCTGTGGGAGGCGGGACAGGCCTTCGGGATCGCCAATGTCGGCTATCGCGCCATCGACACGCTGCGCATGGAGAAAGGCTACCTCTATTGGAGCAGCGACATCACGCCGGACTACACGCCGTTCGAGGCCGGACTTGGTTTCCGCGTATCGCTGAAGAAGGGCGACTTCATCGGCCGCGACGCGCTGGTCAAGGCCAAGGCCGAGGGTTCAAAGCAGCGCCTGTGCACGTTCACGCTGGAGCGCTTCGCGGGCGCCGTCGGCGGCGAGTGCATTCTGCGCGATGGCAAAGTATTGGGTGTGACGACCAGCGCCAACTTCGGCCATACGATCGGCAAGCCGATCGCCTACGGATACATTCCCATCGAGGAGACGGCGCACCGCGACTTCACGATTGAAGTGTTCGGTGAGCCGATTGCCGCCACCCGCCATGACGGCCCGCTCTACGATCCGAGGAATGAGCGGTTGAAGGCTTAGCGGCGAGACGAAGCAGCCCGTAAATGGTGGTTTTGAGAGTGCCCGGAGATGGAGAACCTTCAGGAAGTGCATGCCACGCTGGCCCGGGTTCCACGGTTCAGCCAAGTTGCAGCGGGTCAGGTTCAGATCGAACGCCTCGCCGGACTCACCAATCGGAACTACAAGGTCGCGCTGGGCAGTGAGCGATTCGTGCTGCGCATTCCCGGCGAGGGCACCAGCGAGTACATAAACCGCCGGCATGAGGCCGTGGCGGCGCGCGTTTCCGCCGAGGCGGGCGTCAACGCGGAGGTCCTGTTCTTCGATGAGAACGATGGACTGATGCTGACCCGTTTCGTCGACGGTGCGGCGACGATGAACGGCGAGCGGTTCAAGGACCTCGGCGCCGTTGCCCGGGCGGCGCAGGCGTTTCGACGCATGCATGATTGCGGCAAGAGCTTTGCGACGGAGTTCGATCTGTTCCAGAAGATGGACGAGTATCTGGACCACCTGCGGAAAAAGAAGGCTCGGATTCCCGACGGCTATGCCCAAGTGCAGAGCGAGGCCGAGGCCGTGCGGTCTGCCCTGGGCGGGCGGGCGGCGGCGCTGCGGCCCTGCCACTGCGATCCGCTGGCGGAAAACTTCCTCGATACGGGCTCGCGCATCTTCATCATCGATTGGGAGTATGCCGGTAACAACGATCCC
>JBGPEQ010000460.1:0-3929 GCA_041482855.1 Dongiaceae bacterium
ACGTAAGGGAGGGCAATTCGCCCTCCCTTCCGCACACAGTGGTGACCCAATCAACGTACGACGATCAAAACCTTGCGCATCCGAACTGCAAGAGCGCGTCGACCCTGAATCTGCGCCTTCGCGGGACGCCGGATGGCTTGTTCCTATCGTCTCGCCGGCTTCTGCCGGCCTCCCGCCGTCGGATCGTCGCGCTCAGGCCCCCTATGCCAACAGAGAACGCGGCCGATCCGTCCCCAACGGGATCGCCGTCGATCCTAGGCGTATGGTTAAAAGCGTCAACGAAACTGGCGCTCTGGGAGAGATTTTCCCGGTGTTTGTGGCAAAAATACCACAGGACGTGGCCGATACCGCTCTGCAAATATGATCTCATGGCGTCTTGTCGGGCGCGCGCAAGAAGGCTAATGAATCGTATATGCCGCGCCCCCGCCCCTCCCGCTCCCGCTCTCAGCCGACCCTACCGGGCGGCAGAAAAATCTTTTCCTATCAAGGTGTTGCAAACGACCATCGGGAGCATCCGCAGGGCCGGCGCCAGGTTCTGACGGTGGCCGACCGGCGGGTGCCGCTGATCTACCAGACCAATAAGCGGGCGCGCCGCATCATCCTGCGCTTCGACCATGGCGAGGGCCGCATCGTGGTGGTGCTGCCGCGCCGCGCGACGCTCGCCGAGGGCCGCCGATTCGCGCTTCTCAACCGCGGCTGGATTCGCGACCGCCTCGACCTGCTGCCGGAGCCGGTGCCGTTCCGCGCCGGCCGCTCGGTTCCCTTCCTGGGCGTCATGCACCGCATCCGCCACCAGCCGCAGGCCCGCGGCGTGGTCTGGCAGGAGAATGGCGAGATTCAGGTCGCCGGCCGGGCCGAGCATCTGTCGCGCCGCGTCGAGGACTGGCTGCGGCGCGAGGCCCGCCGCGAGATCGAGCGGCGCGCCCACGCCAAGGCCGAGCTGATCGGCAGGCGCATCGCCGCCATCACCATCCGCGACCCCAAGAGCCGCTGGGGCAGCTGTTCGCCGCGCGGCCAGCTCTCTTTCTCCTGGCGCCTGATCCTGGCCCCGCGCCAGATCCTCGACTACGTGGTCGCCCACGAGGTCGCGCATCTCAAGGAATTGAATCACGGCCCCCGCTTCTGGAAGCTGACCGCCGAGCTCACGCGCGACGCCGACGGCGCCCGCGCCTGGCTCAACCAGCATGGGCCGGCGCTGCACCGCTACGGGCTGGAGCCGGTCTGATCCTCACTTCCCGATGGGCACATCGGGCACCCAGACATAACCATCGGGGTCGACGATGTAGGCTTCGCGCAGGCCGTGCGGCTTGTCGGCCGGCGCCTGCAGCACGGTGTAGTCGAGCTTATGCGCCGCCGACGCCGCTGCATCGGGATCGAGGCCGTGCAGCCGCAACTCGACGCCGACGCCACGCAGCGCGTTGTCGCCGGTCAGTGCCAGCAGCGGATGGTCGCCATAGGTGTGGTCGGCGTGCAGCATCCATTCGACCGTGCCGCCGGGAAGCGCCCGCCGCAGCACCGCGAAATCCGCATCGCTATACACGACAACAGCGCCCAGCACCTCGCGCTGGAAGGCGATCGCCTTCGCCACGTTGCGCACGAGCAGATTGAACGAGAATCCGCCGAGTGAGCGGCCATATTCGTCGGCCGGCATCCACGGCATCTGCTGCGGTTCGCGCTTGCTGACCATGCTTCCCCCTCCTGCGACTGGCGTCTCTTATAGAAGATTGAACCGCGGAGGCACAGAGACGAGAAAGCAGTGAGCAGTGAGCATTGAGTAGTAGGACAGCGACCCTGCTCACTGCTCACTGATTTGCGGCCATGCGCAATCGCGGGGTGACAAGCAAGGACGGCGATGGCATTTGAGCCTTCCGATGCGCCCGCCCAACAGCTTTCCCGTCACCGTCCTGCTCACCGCGCTCGTCGCCCTCGGTCCGCTCTCGACCGACCTCTATCTGCCGTCGCTGCCGAGCCTGGCGCGCTACTTCGCTGTCGGCGTCGACGACATCCAGCTGACGCTCTCCGTCTTCCTCGTCGGGCTGGCGACGGCGCAGCTCGTCTATGGTCCGCTCTCCGACCGCTTCGGCCGCCGGCCGGTGCTGCTGGTCGGCCTTGCCATCTACGTCATCGCCAGCTTCGTCTGCATGCTCTCGCCCTCGGTGCCCGTGCTGGTCGTCGCGCGCTTCGTGCAGGCGGTCGGCGCCTGCGTCGGTCCCGTGCTCGGCCGCGCCGTCGTGCGCGACGTCTACGGCCGCGAAGGTGCGGCCCGCGTGCTCGCCTATATGAGTGCCGCCATGGCGCTGGCGCCGGCCATCGGCCCCATCCTCGGCGGCTTCCTCGAAGAATGGTTCGGCTGGCGGATCAATTTCCTGGCGCTGTTGATCTACGGCAGCGCCGGCCTCCTCTTCGCCTGGCGCATCCTGCCGGAGACCAACAAGGCGCCGGATCTGCAGGCCGCGCAGTTTGTCCGCATCATCCTCGGCTATCGCGGCCTCCTCAATCACCGCGCCTATGTCGGCTATGTCTTCTGCTGCGCCTTCGCCTATAGCGGCATCTTCGCCTTCATCTCCGGCTCGTCCTACGTGCTGCAGGAGGTGGTGGGCCTCGGACCGATCGGCTTCGGCCTCTGCTTCGCCGGCGTGGTCATCGGCTACATCATCGGCACGATCGTCGCGGGACGGCTGTCGCGGCGACTGGGCATCGACCGCCTGATCGCCGTCGGCGCCGGCATCGGCGTCGCCGGCGGCGCGCTGCTGCTGGCGCTCGCGCTTGCCGGCTCGACGCGCAGCGGCCTCGCCGGCGCGCTGCTCATCGTCGGCCCGATGTTGGTATTCATGATCGGCGTCGGTTTGGTGCTGCCGAACTCGATCGCCGGCGCCATCGGGCCTTTTCCGCGCGCGGCCGGCGCCGCATCGGCCCTGCTGGGCTTCACGCAGATGACCGCGGCGGCCGCCATCGGCATCGCCGTCGCCGCCCTCTACGACGGCAGCTCCATTCCCATGACCGCGACGATTGCAGCGGTGGCGCTCGGCGTGCCGCTGGCGTTCTGGCTGTTGGTGCGACGAAGGTAGCTCTCAGCTGTCAGCTCTCAGCTCTCAGAAGTAGCTTCGACTGATAGCTGACAGCTGAGAGCTGACAGCTACTTACTCGTCCCCTTCTGCGTCACGATCGTCTCCAGCCAATCCTGCAGCGATTCCGAGGGGGCGTCGGAGCTGGTCGTGCCACCGGCCTCCGGGTTCGGATACTCGCCCTCGATCCCCGGAACGATCGCCGCCACCTGCGACGTCCGGTCGGGGAGCGGCAGCGGCCGGATCGGCTCGCCCTCGAGGGCGCTCGCCATGAACGCATGCCAGAGCTGGGTCGGCAGGCTGCCGCCGGTCACCTTCTTCATCGGCGAGTCGTCGTCGTTGCCGACCCACACGCCCGTCACCAGCTCGGCCGTGAAGCCGATGAACCAGGCGTCTCGGAAATCCTGGCCGGTGCCGGTCTTGCCGGCGGCGGGACGCCCGAGTCTGGCCCCCTTTCCGGTGCCGGTATCGACCACATTGGTCATCAGGTCGACCATGTCGTAGACCTGCTGCGGCTCCACCAGCAGGCCGGGGCCGTTGCCCTCGCGCTGATAGAGCACGCCGCCGTTGCGGTCGCTGATCTGCTCGATGCCGCGCGGCCACACACCGTAGCCGCCGTTGTCGAAGGTGGCGTAGGCGCCGGTCAGCTCCAAGAGCGACACTCCGCTGCTGCCGAGCGCGATGCTGGGCCCCGTCGTGAGGTCGGAGGTGATGCCGAGCCGGCGCGCCGCCTCGACCACGTTCTTGCGGCCGACGCGCTCCGATACCTGCACGGCCACGCTGTTGAGCGATTTGGCGAAGGCCTCGCGCAGGGTGACGTCGCCCTGGTAGCTGTTCTCGTAGTTGCCGGGCTTCCAGCCGCCG
>JBGPEQ010000461.1:0-3915 GCA_041482855.1 Dongiaceae bacterium
CGCCGCCCCCCGCCGCGCCCTAGGCATGCGCGCCCCGCTCGGCTAGGGTGCGGCGCAAATTCGCCAACCGAGTCCCGTCCATGATCGAACTGAGCCCGGCCCAGATCGCGCGCTTTCACGAGGATGGCTTCCTCATCCTCGACCGCCTCATCGATCCGGCCGAGGCGGCGCGGGTGGCGGCGCGGTTCGAGCGCCTGTTCCGCGGCGAGTTCGAGACCGGCCTCCATCCCGACGAGTGGAACTGGCGCGCGGGCCGCGACAAGCCCGACTTGGCGCGCCAGATCTGCAACGGCTGGAAGGCGGACTATACAGTGGCGAGCTTGGTGCTGCGCGCCGAAATCGGCCGCCTCTGCGCCCAGTTGGCCGGCTGGCCCGGCGCGCGCCTGGCGCAGGACAACATCGTCTGGAAGCCGCCGGGCGCCAAGCCGCTCGGCTTCCACCAGGACGACAGCTACAACGGCTGGATTGACCCGCCGCACATGTTGACCTGCTGGATCGCCCTCGACGACACCTCGGCCAAGGGCGGCACCATCGAGTATGTGCGCGGCTCCCACCAATGGCCGGTCTCGCCGCCGATCAAGCAGTTCCACGCGCCCGAGGACTATCGCCGGGAGTTGCGCGAGGCGGCCGCCAAGGTCGGGCTCGTGCCCGAGCTGGTGCCGGTCGAGGTGCCGGCGGGCGGCTGCGCCTTCCACGACGGCGGCACCTGGCACGGCTCCGACACCAACCGCAGCGAGCGCCCGCGCCGCTCGGCGGTGGCGCACTGCATGTCGTCGGCGGCCCGCTTCCACCCGACCAAGACCAGCTACATCTACAACCGCTACAAGCGCGTCGGCGACACCGCGATGGACGAAAGCTTCTTCCCGATCCTATGGACCGCCGACGGCCGCCGCACGGCGTTCCTCGACCACTACATGCGGCAGGGCTCGGCGAGTGGCCTGGCGAAGGCGGCCGAGTAGATGCGGGCAAGGCCTATGATCGCCGGCCGCGCGAGGGTGACGGACACTTGAGCAGGAAGGACACCGCCCTCATCACCGGCGCTTCCGCCGGCATCGGATTGGAGCTGGCGAAGCTGTTCGCCGCCGACGGCCACGATCTCGTCCTGGTGGCGCGGCGCGCCGATGCCATGGAGAAGGTGGCCGACTCGCTGCGCACGAAACACGGCATCGCCGTGCGGATCTGGCCGGCCGATCTCGCCGATCCGCGGGCGCCGCGCCAATTGCAGGAGCGCGCCGTCGCCGAGGGCGTCGCGATCGACATCCTCGTCAACAACGCCGGCTTCGGCGCCATCGGCCGCTTCCACGAGCTTCCGCCCGAGCGCCAGCTCGGCATCATCGACGTCAACATGCGCGCGCTGACCGAGATGACCTATCATTTCCTGCCGGCCATGCGGGAGCGCCGGCGCGGCCGCATCCTCAATCTCGGCTCGATCGTCGGCTTCCTGCCCGGGCCCTATATGGCCGTGTACTACGCCAGCAAGGCCTACGTCGTGTCGTTCTCCGAGGCGCTGGCCGAGGAGCTGCTGGGCAGCGGCGTCACCGTCACCTGCCTCTGCCCGGGCTATACGGCGACGGAGTTTCAAAAAACTGCCGGCATCAAGAAAACCGGCATACTCGCGCGTCTGCGCCCCATGCAGGCGGCGACCGTGGCGCGCATCGGCTATCGCGGTCTCATGGCCGGCCGCCGGTTGGTCGTTCCCGGCTGGGGCAACCGCATCAGCGTCTTCGGCCTGCGGTTTTCGCCGCGCTGGTTGACGGTCGGCGCCGCCAGCTGGCTCCAGAGGCCGCGCTGAGCGGCCTCAATGCTGGGCGCGGTGAAGGACCAGCTCGCGTAGCCCGGTGTCGTAGCCGATGCCGGCCGGCGTCAGCACGGCGGCGACCGGGAACATGGCCTTGATCAGTCCCTTGCGTTCGAGCGCCGCCCAGGCGCCCTCGTTCGCCAGGCCGGTGGCGTCGCGCGACATCACGACGGCCTCGCCCAGGTGAAAGTGGTCGCCATGCGGGTTCGGCATGCCCGTGACGAGGATGTGTCCCTCCGGCGAGTCGGGCGCCGGCCGGCCGTCGAGCCGGGCCAGTTCCTGCAGCAGCACGAGTGTCTTCAGCTGGAGCGCGTTGAGACCGAGAGGATTCTTCTTCGAGGGCATGGCGGCGATCTTCAATCCCGGAAATTCACATATTGCAGGGGCTGCTCGATCTTCATCTCGCGCACGAGCTGGATGGCGCCCTGCAGGTCATCCCGCTTCTTGCCGCTGACGCGCAGCTCGTCGCCCTGGATGGCGGTCTGCACCTTGAGCTTGGCGTCCTTGATCGCCTTCACGATCTCCTTGGCGAGCGTGCTCTCGATTCCCTGCTTGACGTTCACGACCTGCCTGAGCGTGTTGCCGGCGGCCTTCTCCTGCGGCTTGAAGTCGAGGCAGCGGGCGTCGAGTTTGCGGCGGGTGATGTAGCCCTTCAGCAGCTCCTGCATCTGCCTGAGCTTCATATCGTCGTCGGCGAGCATCGTGAGCTCGTTCTCCTTGCGCTCGATCGTGCACTTGCTGCCCTTGAAGTCGAAGCGCGTCTCGATCTCGCGCCGCATGCCCTGGATGGCATTGTCGACCTCGGCGATGTCGGTCTTGGAAACGATGTCGAAAGAGGGCACGCGCGATTCCCCATCTGCTGCCGCCGCAGTCTGCCACGCCCGCGGCGGCGAGGAAACCGTCAGGCGCGCTTCGGCAGGCCCGCCAGAAAATCCCTGACAATGTGGTTGAAGGCGGCGGGCTGCTCCATGTTCGGCAGATGCGCAGCGCGCGCTCGGACCATGCCATGCAGAAATGGCAGCCGACAAGCCGGGGCGCTTTGGCTAGGATGCACCGCCTATGAATTCGCTACCATATGCACACAAGTTTGCGAGTCTCATCAATCGCTTGCAGGAGGCTTGGATCGGCTGCGCGCGTCCTTCGACAGGCTCAGGATGAGGTTTATTCATTGTGCCACCAAGATTTCCCCTCATCCTGAGCTTGTCGAAGGACGCAGGATGGTCATGCAGTCCTGAGATGTGTGCCTACGGTAGTGTGAATCCGGGAGAAAGAAGTTCGATGTCGATTGCGCGTCCCTATCTGATGTTCCTCGGCGATGCCGCCGATCAGCTCGCCGCCAAGACGGCCCAGGGCGTGAAGGACTGGCGGCCGGACTGGTGCGTCGGCCAGCTGCGCCTCGCCGGCTGCAACGCCGACCTGAAGCTCCCGGACATGACGGTGGAGCAGGCCGCCGCCGGCGGCGTGAAAACGGTCATCGTCGGCGTCGCCAACCGCGGCGGCGTCATCGGCGAGAGCTGGATCGGCGTGCTCAGGCGCGCGCTCGAACTGGGCCTCGATCTCGCCAGCGGCTTGCACAAGCGCCTCGTCGATGTGCCGGCCTTGGCCGAAGCGGCGAAGCAACATGGACGGCAGCTGTTCGACGTCCGCCATCCCACCCGCGATTTCGCCGTCGGCACCGGCCGGAAGCGCACGGGCAAGCGCATGCTCACGGTCGGCACCGACTGCTCGATCGGCAAGATGTACACGTCGCTCGCTCTCGAGAAGGAGATGAAGGCGCGCGGCTTGAAGGCCGATTTCCGCGCCACCGGCCAGACCGGCATCTTCATCGCCGGCGACGGCGTCTCCATCGATGCGGTCGTGTCGGATTTCGTCTCCGGCGCCGTCGAATGGATCGCGCCCGAAAACGACCCCGATCATTGGGACCTGGTGGAGGGGCAGGGCTCGCTGTTCCACGCCTCGTACGCCGGCGTCACCCTCGGCCTGATTCACGGCGCCCAGCCCGACGCCCTCGTCATGTGCCACGAGCCCACGCGTCCCCACATGCGGGGACTGCCGCACTACAAGCTGCCGGACTTGCAGACTTGCATCGACGCCAATCTGGCGGCGGCGCGCCTGAC
>JBGPEQ010000462.1:0-3914 GCA_041482855.1 Dongiaceae bacterium
CAACGGCAGCGCCAACAGGCAGGCCAAGCCGCTCCACAAAGCCTTCAATACCGGCTGACGATCGCGCCGCATCGCACGGTCCCTCCCGAGATTGCGATCGCAATCCTATCTTCACGTTGGTTAGCAAAATGAGAATGCGACGGCGCGCGGGATTGCCGAAAATGATGAACGTATTTGCATTTGCAGGGGCGCGCTGCGCGCGCCCGCCTGCGGGCCGAAGTCCTTCGGCGGGCGAAAGCCCGCGTGCGACCGCAGGTCGCCCCTACGAAACATCGCCGGTGCGATAGGCATCGCGGTGGCCGGCGATTTCCTCCAGCACATGGTCGGCGACGTTGCGGTTCGCCAGGGTGTCGTGCAGGCGGGCCTGGCACGCCGCCGCACCCGCCGCGTCGCCCTGGCCGCTGAGCCATTGCGAGAAGCCGTCGACATAGCGCTTGTAGTCGACGTGGCCGAGCGTTTCCGCCGCCTGATCCGGATACTCCATCAGCGCGGCGCCAAAGCCCGCGCGGGCGGCGTCCGCCCGGGCCGCGCTCAGCTTGATCCGTCCGCCGGCGTCGGCGGCCGAGGTCATGCGCTGCGGCCCTTCGCCGAGCGTCAGCTGCTTGTAGTTGCGGGCGAGCGGATGGGCGAGCGCCACCCGGGCATGCCAGGCGGCGGGGCAGTCGGCGAACCGCTGCACGACCTCCTGCAGCGTATCGTTGCCGGACTCGAGATACTGGCTGCCGTCGAAGGTCAGGATGCGGCCGACCTCGTCGGAGAAGAAATCCTGCGCCAGACTTTCCTCCTCGAAGCTACGCGGCGTCGCGATGCGCAGCGCCAGGCGGTTCGACACCACGTCCTCCCCCCGCAGATGCAGGGCGACCTGGACGTCGTAGCGGCCGGGCTCCGCCAGGTCCCAGCCATTGCGGCCGGCGGCCGCGAACAGCGATTGATAGATCGATTGGCCCGACTCCAGCGCACGTTGCGCCGTCTTGCGGCAGTAGCGCGCGTAGGGCGCCCACTGCCGCGCGGGCCTGCCGTTTTTCTTGATGATGACGGTCATATCGTCGCCGGCGTCGAGCACGCTCTCGTCCACCAGTACGGGCTGGTCCGATAGGTTGGTGAGTTTCAGCTCGAGGACGACCGGCTCCAGAAATTCGAAGACTGGCCTGGCCCGGTTGGCCCGCAGCTCCAGGCGCAGCGCCGATTGCGGCGCGGTGGCGGCCTGCTGGAAGCCGTGATGGTCGAACCAATCGGCGCCACCCCTCTGCACGAAGCGGTCGGGGGCGTGCCGCATGAACAGCAGTTCCTGATCGCTGAATCGGTACTCGAAATCGGCAAAGAACGCCGGCTCGCCGCCCGGGTGAAGGAAGTAGTAGTTCATGAAGCTGAGCGCGGCCGGCTCGTCCGCCATCGGGATCCACGGCATGCCCAGCGACCTCTGCCAGGTGTGCGCGAGGTTGAAGGCGTGCCCCATCTCGTGGCAGGCGGTCCAGAAGCGGCTGCGCGCGGTCCAGGCCGCCGGATTGGGATCGCCTGCCGGCGCATCCTTGATGAATGAGTCGTTGAAGAGCGCGGCGCCCTGGCGGCGGTTGGGACCGATGTCGTCGAACATGATGCCGCAGAGGCCGCTGCCGGATTCGTGCTGCGCGGCGAACAGCACCCACATCGACCATGGCGCCTTGTTGGAAAAGCGCGACCAGTAGACCTGCATGGCGTCATGCAACTCCATGTCGCTCCAGAGGGCATCGGCGCCGGTTGCGGCCATCGGGATGACGCCGTCGCTGCCGGACTTGCTGACGTTGAAGCCGGCCCGGCGGAAAATCTTTTCAATGGAGAGCGTCTCCGCCGGGACCGTGACCGGCCGGTTCGGATGCGCGCCGGTATCGATCTCGGCCACGGGCGCGGTGCCTTCCAGCGTGTCGAACTCGAACTCGACCGGATGGAAGTGCCGGGAGACATAGAAATAGCTATGCACGCGATCGGCGACGCCGCCGCCGCTGAAGGTCACGGTGGCCGTCTGGGCGATCCCGAACGGCGTCTTGTGGACGGTCACGTCGACGTTGACCTGCGGGAGCAAGGCGCCGGCGCCCTCCTTGTGCCAGATGCCGCCGCTCCAGCGATTGGTCCCGGCCCCCGCCAGGCTGGCGACCCAGTGCAGCTGACGGCCGATGCCATGGCGAATGGTGCCGCTCGCCGTCAGCTGCGGGTAGCGGCCGTCGACGTCGATGCGCAGTTCCTCGCGCTGGGAATTGAACGGAAACCCCAGCGGTTTCGATTTGTAGAGGCCGCTGGCGTCACTCGAATGGAATTCGGCGATCTCCGCCTCCGGCGACCGTCCGGCGCTGTCGTCGCCACCGGCCGGATCGACTGTCGAACGAACGTAGTCCAACGCTTAAGTCCCCCCTTGCCGCAGGCGGCTGATGCGCTGCGGACCGCCATTTCTGCCCCCGCTCGGCGGAACGGGAAGTGACGCGGATCACAATTTTTCGCCGGCGGGGCGCTGGTTTACAGCCGCGCGGGTCGCGGCTAGAGTGGCCGGGCAAGAAACGGCAGGGAGGCGCGCCGACGCTGCCGGACCACCGAAAGTCCGGATGCGCGGCGCGGCGAAGGAACACACGGATGCGGCGAATGCTCGCCCCGCGCGCAGCGATCGGGCTGGGCGGCGGATTGCTCCGTCGTCAGCGACCGCTTGACGGCGGCGTGGGCGGTCGCCCGCGCTGATGGGTGCGCCGCGGCTCGAGCTCGACGGCGTCTCCATCAACTTCGGCGGCGTGCGCGCCCTCGACAATTTCTCGCTACGGGTCGAGGCCGGCGAGATCCGCGGCCTGATCGGGCCGAACGGCTCCGGCAAATCCACGGCGTTCAATGTCATCACCGGACTGTATCGCCCGGGCGGCGGCGAGATCCGCGTCGACGGCCGCTCGGTCGCCGGCCTGCGCACCGACGAGATCGCCAGCTGCGGCGTGGCGCGGACGTTCCAGACCCTGCGTTTGTTCCGCGCCATGAGCGTGATCGAGAACGTCATGCTCGGCACCCATCTCGGCGCCCGGCCGCCATCCCCGGCGGCGATGCTCTTGAGCCTGCCGGCGTTTCGCCGCTTCGAGGCGGAGGCGCGCGAGCGCAGTCTGGCGGCGCTCGAGTCCCTTCACATTGCCGACTACGCGCAGGAGACCGCCGGCAACCTGCCCTACGGCGTACAGAAGCGCATCGACTTGGCGCGCAGCCTCGTCGCCAATCCGTCGCTGCTGCTGCTCGACGAGCCGGCAGCCGGCCTGACCGAGGCCGAGAGCCATCAGCTCATGGAACTGATCCAGGCGCTGCACGCCGAGCGCAAGTTCGGGTTGCTGCTGGTCGAGCACGACATGCAGTTCGTCACCGACCTGTGCCCGCGTATCACCGTCATCGATTTCGGCAAGCTGCTGGCCGAGGGCACGCCGCATGAAGTGCGCGAAAATCGCGACGTCGTCGTCGCCTATCTCGGCACCGGCGAGTTGAGCGCCAAGGCCAAGGCCGCGCCCGCCGCGACAGCGGACCCGTCGGCGCCCGTGCTGGAGGTCAAGGACATCGGCGTGCGCTACGGCGCGGTGCCGGCGCTGCGCGGCGTGTCCATCACCATTGCGGCCGGCGGCATCACCGCGATCATCGGCGCCAACGGCGCCGGCAAGACGACGCTGCTGTCGACCGTAAGCGGCATCGTCGCCGCCCATCAGGGGCAGGTGCTCTACGGCGGCGCCGACGTCACGCGCCTGTCATGCGAGGAACGGGTGGCGCAGGGCATCGTCATGTGTCCGGAGGGCCGGCGCCTGTTCCCGGACATGACCGTGCAGGAAAATCTGCTGCTCGGCGCCTACAACGTCCGTGATCCCGCAACAATCACCGCCGGCCTCGAGCGTGTCTACGCACTGTTCCCGCGCATCGCCGGCCGGCGCAAG
>JBGPEQ010000463.1:0-3913 GCA_041482855.1 Dongiaceae bacterium
CGCGAGCGCCGCCAGATAGATCAGCTGCTTGATGACCATCTTGCGAAGATAATCCCCGACCGCTCACGCTACGGCAGGCACACGCCTCAAGGGAACGCTAAAAATGAACTCCTCCTCCCCTTGCGGGCGAGCCGTTCGCTCAATTTGTGGAATCTAGCCGAAAGATACGATGTCTGGTTTTGACCTGATTGCCGACTCGCTGCGGCGATCGCGCGCGCTGAAAACGTGGCACAAGCGGCCATTGGCGGTGTGGGGGGTTGGCGAGGTCGATCTCGAGGTCCGCCGCGCATTGGCCCCATGTCACGCCATCGACACCCGGGGCGGCGCGCTTCTTCAGGCTGAAGAAGGCCGACCGCAGGACATCGATGGTGACGCGATGCAAGAGCGCTGCGAGTTTCTCCTTCTTGCTCCTGACGACAGCTCCACGTTTGCGATCCTGCGCCTGTGTCACGGCTTCAGGCCATGATAGGTTGGCCATTGCCTAACAGGCGAACCTTCGTTTGGTTTTATGACGCTGGGAGAACAGGATATGCGCATGCGGCGAACAGACCGCCCAGAGCGGGGCCAGAAAGTTCTGGCATGGAGCTTCATGGCCGCGTGGCCGTCGCGTTTCTTGGGCTCATTGTTGCTCGCCTTGGTGCTATTCCTGGGGTGCCCGGATTCCGTTCGGGCCCAGGACGCCGGTTCGAGCGAAACGCCGGCGACGCTGCCCGAGCATTCCGAAGCGACGCTTACCTACTTGAACCGGCCCATCTTCACGTTCCGAAGCAACATTGGAACGACGACGCCGCAGGAGCGGGCCGAACGCGCCCATCGGCGGCTCGCCGATCTCGATGACGAGCTTCTTGGCAAGCCGATCGAACTGCAACCCATCACATTGGGCGACCAGAGCGGCATCGTCCTCACGATCGGCGGCTACCTGCTTTTTGGAGTCGCACCCGGCGACGTCGATCCTGAGCAACCGCTGAGCGCAAATGTGCTTGCCGAGGATGCGAAGAGCAAGCTGGAGGAAGCGTTTGCGGCGCGCCTGGAGCAGCAGCGTCTTCCGGTGATCCTGCGGGGAATTGCTCTGACGGCGATCGCCACGGCGCTGCTCGCGGGATTGATATGGCTTCTCTGGCGCCTGAGATCGCGGCTCGGCGATTGGTTCCACACCCTGATTTCCAGGCACATCGAAAGGGCCACCGCGAGCCGCTTCGAATGGCGGCGATACGGCTACGTGCTCACGGCCCGACTGGTGCAACTCACGACCAGCTTCGCGATTCTCATTCTGATGTACGTCTGGTTGGTCTTCTCGCTGGACCGGTTCCCGATCACCCGCCCGCTGGGAGAGCGCCTCGGCGGGTTCCTCATCGACCTGGTCAACGATCTGGGTCTCAAGGCGGTCGGCGCCGTTCCCGGGATCATAACCGCGGCCGTCATCCTCCTGGTTGCCCAGGCGGTCAGCAGCGCGATGACCAACGTGTTCGACGCCATTGAAGGCGGCCGGGTCAAGCTTCCGTTTGTCCAGCCGGATACCGCCCGGGCGACTCGCCAGATCCTGCGTGTCATCATCTGGGGTGTGGCCCTGGCTGTTGCCTATCCCTACATACCCGGCTCCGACAGCCTGGCCTTTCAGGGTCTCAGCGTCCTGTTCGGCCTGATGATCACGCTCGGCTCGACGGGGGTCGTCTCGCAGATGATGAGCGGGATGGTCCTCGCCTATTCGCGGGCGCTGCATCCGGGAGATTTCGTCAGCATCGGAGAAGTGGAAGGGGTCGTCTCGGAGGTGGGGGCAATCTCGACCAAGCTCGTGACCATGAGCAACGAGGAAGTCACCATCCCGAATTCGGTGCTGATCGAGAACTCCATAAAAAATTATTCGCAGCGTTTCGGCAACAGCGCGTCGCTCGTGTCGACCAGGATAACCATCGGATATGACGCACCCTGGCGCCAGGTACACGCCATGCTGATCATGGCGGCCGACCAGATCGAGGGGCTCTGCAAGACACCAAAGCCCTACGTCTTTCAACGCGCGCTCACCGACTTCTATGCCGAATACGAGCTCTTCGCGTTGGTGGAGCGGCCGATCGAACGTCTCGCGACCCTTTCGGCGCTGCATGGCAAGATCCAGGACATCTTCAACGAGTACGGCGTCCAGATCATGTCGCCGCAGTACTACGAGCAGCCTCCCGAGCCCCTGATCGTGCCGAAGGAGAAATGGTTCAAACCGCCGGCCAAGGAGTAGATTCGCGGGCTCTCCCTGCCGGGGACCATACCCGTAAGAAGGATTTTAAGAGAATGCCATCGGCCACCCCTGAGACGCATTGAAGCGGTGAACAAGGGCGCGGCCGTCACAGGTCGCAGATCGGGCGATCCGAATTGAGATCCGCGACGGCTTAGGGTCATGTTTTGTCGAACGAGCCACGTCCGCTGAAGGTCGGCTGTATCTTCGTCAGCAGACGTGACGTAGCAGGCTGGGTTCCGGCCGAAATGCTGCTCGCGCGCGAGCGCCGCCAGATAGATCAGCTGCTTGATGACCATTTGCGACGATAGTCTCAAAGGCCTACGCTACGGGAGGCCGGCACTCGCCATAACACGCACGAACTTGCCCAAGGCAAATGCGACGAGTTCGCCGGCGATCGCGAAGACGATCCTGACGAGGTTCAGAAGCGTTGCCACAATGAGCCGGAATCCTCCCGGACTGCTCATTGTGCCGGTTCAGGCAAAGCAACCATATACCCGGTTGGATTGATCGAAATCACGAGTCCGACGGTTACCCAAGGGTCCTCGACAACCGCGACGCTGGGCCCCGTCCACAGTTCCATCGGAAGCATCTCTGACACCTGAAGCTCGGGGTTTTCGGTGTATGGCGTTTCGAACTTATGAAGAATCAACTGAAACGTGTCGGATAATTCCGCGGTGGGGCGCAGGTATCTCTGAATGTATGCGCTGGCGCCCGAGAGGGGCCTCCAGCCTCTTCCGACCAGAAACTCACGCATGTCGGTCCCGGCCAGCGTCACCTTGTCGAACGTGCGACGGGACTGCCCGTCTAAGAGAGCGAGCTGAGCAGCACGGATCTTTTCATACCACTGTCTGATCCGCTGAGCCTCCTCCTGCGGAAGCACTTCTCCTCGATCCACCCTGCGCACCCACGCCTCTAAACATGGCGCCTTGTCGGCACCGAATTGGACCCGGTATCCAGGCCAAGTGACAGGAGAAACACCTTCGCCGCCCGGCTCACCGCATAGGGGTGCTGGGCCGCCAGGAAAGGAGGTGCTCGAAAACAGGCCCGAATACTCCCCGTCATCCTCGTCATCCTTCGAAATCTCTCCTTCCCCCACTATGTCACCATATCGGAACGTTCCAGAGTAACCCCAGCTCCCATCGGTCCCCAACTCGCCGCGGCCGTGTGCGCATTTGAAGCCTTCGCAGAATCGCCCCTGGATATCCGTGACGATGACGTCGCCGCCATAGCTCCACTCCACCGCCGAAAGCCCCCCAATCTCGCCGCGTGTCGGCGGTTGATAACTCTCGGTCGATGACTGATCGTTCGCGACTTCGGCGACGCTGGCTGGAACGCCCCAAATTCCGAGAGACAGTACCATTGCGGGCAATATACGGTTGCGCCCTCGCAGCATGGCCAAATTCCTCATTGACAAAGATTCCGGGACGACATCGCAGGAAAGACCGCAGCGAGGCGGCGTTTCATGCGGATTGCCTTGACGACCGTGACGCTACGGCCGCGCCCCGTTCACCGCAAGTCGGATCTCCCGCCATTGCGCGAGCGCCGCCACGCCCGAAAGATGCGCGGCCCGACGACTATCCGGCGCGAGTAGGGGAAGGACGCAGGATGGTCCGGCAGCCGCCGGCGGCGCCCTCAGTTCTTCGTCTTGTCGACCAGCTTGTTCTTGGCGATCCAGGGCATCATGCC
>JBGPEQ010000464.1:0-3911 GCA_041482855.1 Dongiaceae bacterium
ACCTGCCGGTCGCCCCTACGGGGTCGCGGGCGCGCGTTGTGTCCTGGTGGTCAATTGGTAGGGTGCGGCATGACCTCACCTATAGATCTGGACCCATTGGCGGCCTTGCGCTGGCAGATCGCGGCCGGCGCGGACGAGGCGATCGGCGAGGCGCCGGTGGATCGCTATGCCGCCGGCGCCGCGCCGGCGCGAGTGGCGCCCGTGCCCTCACGACCGGCCGAGCGCCCGAGCGTGCCGACCGCGCCGCTGCCGGCGCCGACGGCGGCCTTGCAGTCGGCGCGCAGCCTGGCGGCGGCGGCGCGCAGCGTGGCTGAGCTGGCCGAGGCGCTGGCGGCGTTCGACGGCTGCCCGCTGAAGCGGACGGCGACCAACCTGGTGTTCGCCGACGGCAACCCGGAGGCGCGCATCATGCTCATCGGCGAGGCGCCGGGCGCCGACGAGGATCGCCTGGGTAAGCCGTTCGTCGGCGTCAGCGGGCAGTTGCTGGACCGCATGCTGGCCTGCATCGGCCTTGACCGCCGGTCGACGTACATAACAAACGTCATATTCTGGCGGCCGCCGGGCAACCGGCCGCCGACGGCCGCCGAGATCGCCGCCTGCCTGCCCTTCGTCGAGCGCCACATCGAGCTGGTCGCGCCGGAGGTGCTGGTGCTGCTGGGCGCCGTCCCCACGCAGGCGCTGCTGGCCCGCAACGACGGCATCACACGCCTGCGCGGCCGCTGGCTCCAATTCGAGAGCGCCGGCATGGCTCGCCCGGTGCCGACCATGCCCGTTTACCATCCCGCGTATTTATTAAGGCAACGCGCACAAAAGCGGGCGGCCTGGCGGGACTGGCTGGCGATTCTCGCGCGCCTCAAAAATGTCACAGTAAACCATACTAGCAGTAGTATGGAATAGTTACTATTCCAAATGCTGTGTGTACAGTTTCGTGACACGGCTTGTCCGTGCTGGCCGCTTCGGGTAGTTAGTTCAAATGCGGCCTTTTACGGAATATTTACTTCCCTGTGCTGCGACCCGTGGGTGGGGGATCCGTTCCGCCGGAATTGTGTGCCTGGCGTGGTTCGCCCTGGCAATGCCGGCGGCGGCCGACGAACCGAGCAACCCGCCCCTCACCGCCGCCCTTCCGCCTCCCAACCTCCACCTCGACACCACTACCGCCATCCCTCATCCGCTCAGCGCGGCCGATGCCGACCGCTATCGGGCGATCTTCCGGCTCCAGCAGCGCGCGGACTGGCAGGGCGCCGACCGGCTGATCGGACAGCTCACGGATTTGCGGCTGCTGGGCCATGTACAGGCGCAGCGCTATCTGCACCCGACCGCCTACCGATCGGCCTATCCGGAGCTGCGGGACTGGCTGGCAGTGTATGCCGACCTGCCGGAGGCCCAGCAGATCTACCGGCTGGCCTCGGCCCGCATGCAGAAGGGCGACGCGCCGGCGCGCGAGCCGACGGCGGTCATCCGCCGCCTCGGCACGCCCGACAGCGGCGGCGAGCCGGCCGAGCCCAACTGGGACGCCGGTCTGGCCGCCTGGCGCGTCCACTCCATGGCCGAAGCGGCGCGGCAGTTCGAGTTCGTGGCCGATGACGAACAGGCCTCGGACTGGGCCCGCGCCGCCGGGGCGTTCTGGGCGGCCCGCAGCTACCTGAAGAACCACGAGCCGGCGAAAGTGTCGAAGTGGCTGCGGGTGGCGGCGGGCTATCCGCGCACCTTCTACGGCCAGCTGGCGCGGCGCGCCCTCGGCATGAACTCCGGGCTGGCGTGGTCGAAGCCGGGCGTCGATGACGGCGCCATGCGGGCGCTGGCGCAGACCCCTGGCGGGATACGCGCCTTCGCCCTGCTGCAGATCGGGATGAACGACCTGGCCGAAGACGAACTGCACCTGCTGCTGAAAGCCGACAACCGCGCCGAGCTGGCGCCGGCCGTCCTGATGATCGCCCATCAGGCCGGGTTGCCGTCGCTGTCGATCCGCCTTGCCGTGCAGTTCCAGAAGACTTCGAATCCGCTGCGGGATGCCGCCCTCTATCCGGTACCCAACTGGAAGCCGGTGGGCGGCTTCAGCCTCGACCCGGCGCTGCTGTTCGCGCTCATGCGGCAGGAGTCGGGCTTTAATCCACGGGCGCAAAGCGCAGCTGGAGCAGCTGGCCTCATGCAACTGATGCCGGCGACGGCCACGGCGGTGGCGGCCGACCTCCAGCTGATCGACACGGACAAGCTGGCGCTGTTCGATCCGGTCTTGAATCTCACGCTGGCGCAGCGATATGTGAGCACGCTGCTGAAGGATCCCAACGTCAAGGGCGACATCATGATGCTGGCGATCGCCTACAACGCCGGACCGGGCAACCTGGCCAAGTATCGCGCCAGCGCGAACTACGAGCAGGATCCGCTGCTGTTCATGGAGAGCATCCCGGGCCTCGAGACCCGCCAGTTCATCGAGCGCGTCCTGACCAACTACTGGCTCTACCAGGATTGCCTCGGGCAGAAGATGCCGACGCTGGACGCGCTGGCCAGCGGCGGCTGGCCGATCTACAAGGCGCCGCCCGCGAACCCGCAAACGGCGGCTGTCCCGAATGGCACGTATTGACGACACCAAGCCGTTCCTGCCGGTCAACATCGCGGTCCTGACCGTCTCCGACACGCGCACGGAAAGCGACGACAAGTCCGGCCGCACGCTGGCCGAACTGATCGTGCGCGACGGCCACCGGGTGGCGGCGCGCGCCATCGTGCGCGACGACGTTCCGGCCATCGTCGCCCAGCTCAAGGCCTGGATCGCCGACGGCGCCATCGACGCGGTGATCTCGACCGGCGGCACCGGCGTCACCGGGCGCGACGTCACGCCGGAGGCCTTCCGCCAGGTCTATGAGAAAGAGATCGAGGGCTTCGGCGAGCTGTTCCGCATGCTCTCCTACGAGAAGGTGAAGACCTCGACCATCCAGAGCCGCGCCACCGCCGGGGTCGCCGGCGGCACCTATCTCTTCGCGCTCCCCGGCTCGCCCGGCGCCTGCCGCGACGGCTGGGACGATATTCTCAAATGGCAGCTCGACAGCCGTCACCGCCCCTGCAACCTGGTCGAGCTGATGCCGCGGTTGCGGGAGCATCTGAAGGCGAGCGCGTAGATCCGGCTTGTTCCGAGGCGCGGACGTCTGCGCCACACCTCAATCGGAGAGTCTCGTTCGCTCGCGGCGATAGCCGGCGCTCGCTCAATTCCGGTTCCTGGCCACGCTCAATCGGACGAACGTCGGCTATGTGCCAGGAGCGGTCCTGGCAATTTCCGTCGCGGGCTCTTACCCTGGCAGCCCTCCGGCACGGAGACCCATGGCCAACCTGCTCCGATCGTCCTGTCGGCAATAGTGGAAGTTTTTCTCGAGGTCTGCGGCCGAAACATTCGGGACGAGGCTAGTCAGCTGCGTAACCAATCCCCTTGCCTTGTCAGTCTCGCCCCCAAGGCCACATGACGCGGCCGCCATGATGTACAGAGTAGGGTGGTCGGGGCGTTGTTGAATGGCCAGTAGAGCGGCAGAAGCGGCCTCGGCATACCTCCCGGCCTGAAAATGAGCGAACGCGTAATAGAGCTGATACTCATCGCCAAAGATATCGCGGGGACTTAATCGTACGCCACGATCGATGCACTCAATGGCTTGGGCTGGCCGTCCGCCCGCGCTATGGGCGCACCCAAGAAGACCATGCGCATATGCAAAGTTGGGACTCGCATCGATGGCTCGACTGAACGCACCGACTGCATCGGAATTACGCCGCTCCGCCATAGCGATAAAGCCAAGCGCAAGATAAGCCCAGGGTTCCTGGGGATCGCACGCGACCGCGCGATTGGCCCCTGCAGCGACTACCGCAAAGGCCGTATCTCGATCCTCCCAACCCTGAAACGCGCGCCATGCAAGGCAGACCGCGCGCAAGCC
>JBGPEQ010000465.1:0-3908 GCA_041482855.1 Dongiaceae bacterium
CCATGGCCGAGCCAGCGGCCGTCGGTGTTGGTCTGGTTGCTGTAGCCCAGCCAATCGCGCGGCGGCTTCAGGGGAATGCCGGCCGTGCGCGTGCGCTCGATGAAGGAAGCGCTGCCGACCGGACGGCCGTCGACGCCGCGGCCGCGCCGCACGAAGAGCGCGCCGAAGCGGGCGAGGTCGCGCGCCGTCAGGCAGATGCCGCCGTCGACGAGCGGCACGCCGTCGCGATCGGTGGTCATGTGAAGGCAGCCCTCGATGCCCGCGGCATCCGCGATGTCGGCGAGGAAGTGGCGGAGCGGGCGGCCGCTCACGCGTTCCGCGATCCATCCCAGCACCTCGGTGTTGGCGGATTTGTAGTCGGCCTTGCCGGTGCGGTTGGTGGTGTCCTTGCCCGTGATGCGCGAGACGAAGGCGCGCGTGGTGTCCTCGCGGGCGAGGTCGCTGGGCAGGCGCCAGCCGACCGCCTCCTCCTGCAGGTAGGCGCTGGTGAAGGGATCGTCGTAGTCCTCGGTGTAGTCGTTGGCGACGTCCATGTTCAGCAGCTGCTGCACGCTGGCGCTGGCGTAGCCGCTGCCGATCTCGGGAATGTATTCCTGGACGCGGCGGGCGGGGTCGATCTTGCCCTCCTCCACCAGCTTGCCGATGACGAGGTTCATGGTCATCTTGGAGATCGACTGGATGCCGTGGGGACGGTCGGGGCCGAAATCGGGAGCGTAGCGCTCGAACAGGACGTGGCTGCCGCGCACCACGGCCATGCCGGAGAACCAGGGCAGCGTGGTGATGGCGCGCACGGATTCGAGGGCTGGGATGCGCAGGTTCATGCGCTTTTCCAGCACCATCACGCGGGCGGCGCGGAAGCTCTGGCTGTAGCGGGCCAGCGTGTGGAAGTTGTGGAAGCCGTGGCGGCGGCGATCGGGCTGGTTCCAGCCGGGCTTGTTGTCGGCGAGGACGACGAGGTCGGGGTTGGGGATGGTGGGGATCTCGGGCATCGGGGGAACCTTGGTTGCGCCGCGACGCGGCGAGAAGGGCGAGCGCCGCTCGCCCCTACAAGTACGGCTTGAACTGTTTGCCGAGCTGGAGGCCTTGCGCCTGGTAGTGGGAACCGATTCCTTGGCCGTAGAGGCGGTCGGGCACGCTGGTGAGGCGCTCGTAGCGGAGCCAGCCGACGGTCTGCTCGTGCTCGAGCACGAACGGGACCTCGTGCGAGCGCACTTCCAGCACGGCCTTGCTGCCGGGGCCGCCGTCGGGGTTCCAGCCGAAGCCGGGATCGAAGAAGCCGGCGTAGTGGACGCGGAACTCGCCGACCAGCGTGTCGTAGGCCACCATCTCCGCAGCGTGGTCGGGCGGCACGCGCACGAACTCCTTGGTGGCGAGGATGTAGAAATCGTCGGGGTCGAGGATGATGCCGATGCCGGGCTTGGTGTGGATGGGGTCCCAGTAGTCGGCGGCGTCGTAGGCCTGGCGGACGTCGACGTCGATGACGTCGGTGTGCTGCTTGGCGCGGAAGCCGACCAGGCGCGTCGCCGGATCGCCGCTGAGATCGAGGGTGACGCCGATGACGTCGTCGCGGATGGTCTCCTGGCCGGCGGGCACGTCGACCAGGCGGCAGGTCTCCTGCAGGCGGCGCAGGCTGGTGGCGCTCGACGAGGGCGCGCCGCGGCGCAGGCGCAGCTGCACCAGGCGCGAGCCCTGGCGCACGAGGATGCTGAAGGTGCGGGGTGCAATCTCGATGTAGAGGCGGCCCTCGTAGCCGGCGTCGATGCGGTCGAACACCGTGGCCTGATCGGCGATGACGCGGGTGAAGACGTCGAGCCGGCCGGTGGAGCTCTTGGGGTTGGCGATGCCGGCGATGCGGCTGGAGAGCGCCAGCTGCTCCATCAGCGGGACGATGTAGACGCAGCCCTTCTCCAGCACCGCGCCCTTCGTGAGGTCTATCTCGTGCATGCCGAACTGCTCGATCTTCTCGAGCACGGTGGCGCCGGCGCCGGGCAGGAAGCTGGCGCGCACGCGGTAGGCGACGTGGCCGAGGCGGAGGTCGATGCTGGCGGGCTGGAACTGGTCGGGATCGATCGGCTCGACGGCGAAGATCTCGCGGGCGCGGACGAGTTCCCGCAACGACTGGTAGGGGAGGACGCCGGTGTTGTGCGGGGCCGAGGCGGCGTCTTTGGCGGGGAAGAGATCGGCGGCGGGTTGGGTCATGGAGCAGACACTAGCAGGAGCGCCATTCGCGCTTCAAAGCATTATCAATCCACGGGTTTCGCGCCTGGCCCACCGCCCTCTCCACATGTGCGCATTCGATAGCGCTCTGACACAGTGGTAATTCTGGGGTTATCCCCATGATTCACTGTAGGGGCGCGCTGCGCGCGCCCGTCTCACCGCGCCCCGATGCCAAGGCGGGCGGATGCAGCGCGCCCCTACACCTGCCACGGCGCATCTGCTTTGGGCGGGCGTGCCGCCGGATTTTGTCGGTATTGCGCCCATTTGGCTGGATTGTCGGCGATGTATGCGCGGATCGCCTCAAGGCTCTCCTCGTCGCGAATGATGTGCTCGTAGTAGTTTCGCTGCCAGAGCGGATGCTGCAAGCTGTGTCCAGCCGCGGCGGCCGCGCGCGTGGTCGCGGCCTTAAACCCTCGAATCACGGCGCCGAGGGGACGCGCTGCGGCTGCCGCCTCGCTCCGCCCCAACAGCACGATTCCGTGCAGGTGGTTCGGCATGATCACGAAGGCGTCGACCTCTACGTCACGCCGAATGTCGCCGGACACCATCCACTCGCGAGCGACGATATCGCCGATGGAACTCAGAGATACCTGCGCATCGACGACGCGTCCGAACAGGCAGCGGCGCTCGTGCGCACAGATCGTGACGAAGTAGGCACCGGTCTGAGAATAGTCGTAACCCCACAGCCGTATTGAGCGGCGGCGCGGGAGGTCTTCGTGCATGTCGCGATCGTAGGCATGCGTGGGTGACATCGGCAAGACGGGCGCGCGCAGCGCGCCCCTACATGATCGCGTTTTCGCCGCGAATTGCGGGGGCTAAAACAACCCCTCCACCTGGCCGTCCTTGTTGACGAAGATGCTGTTCGCCGCCGGCACGCGGGGGAGGCCGGGCATGGTCATGATTTCGCCGCAGATCACCACCAGGAACTCGGCGCCCGCCGAGAGCTTCAGCTCGCGGATCGGGACGACGTGGTTGGAGGGGGCGCCCTTCAAATTGGGGTCGGTGGAGAAGCTGTATTGGGTCTTCGCCATGCAGATGGGGTAGTGGCCGAAGCCGGCCTTCTGCAGCTCCGTGAAGTGGTCGCGGATCTTCTTGTCGGCGATGATGCCCTGGGCGCCGTAGAGCGTCTGCGCGATGGTGCGGACCTTGTCCCACAAGGGGAGATCGTCGGGATAGAGATAGCGGAAGTCGGCCTTGCCGGACTCCGCCAGCTTCACGACGGCATGAGCCAGCTTCTCCGTGCCGGCGCTGCCGTCGGCCCAGTGGGTGCATTCGATGGCCTCGACGCCGAGCTCGGCACAGGCCTGGCGGACAGTGGCCAGCTCGAGGTCGGTGTCGGCGGAGAAGCGGTTGATGGCGACCACCGCGGGCACGCCGAAGGTGCGGACGTTCTCGACATGGCGGGCGAGGTTGGCGATGCCCTTCTTCAGGGCCTCGATGTTCTCCTTGCCGAGGTCCTCCTTGGCGACACCACCATGCATCTTGAGGGCGCGCACGGTGGCGACGATGACGACGGCGCTCGGCTTCAGGCCGGTCTTGCGGCATTTGATGTCGAAGAATTTCTCGGCCCCGAGATCGGCCCCGAAGCCGGCCTCGGTGACGACATAGTCGGCCAGCTTGAGCGCCGTGCGGGTGGCGATCGCCGAGTTGCAGCCGTGGGCGATGTTGGCGAACGGACCGCCATGGATGAA
>JBGPEQ010000466.1:0-3875 GCA_041482855.1 Dongiaceae bacterium
CCTCGGGGTCATGGGTCACCAGCAGGGTCGGCAACCGCTGCCTTCGGGCGTGATCGAGCACGGCGCGGCGGAAGCGGTCCCGCAGGCGCAGATCGAGTCGCCCGAACGGTTCGTCGAGGAGCAAGGCTCGGGGTTCCGACAGCAAGGTACGCAAGAGGGCGACGCGGGCGCGTTGTCCGCCCGAGAGCGTCGACGGATCGCGATCGCCGAAGCCGGCCAGGCCGGCCTCGATCAAGGCGGCATCGACCCGGGCGCGGCGCGCGCGCTGACCGGCCACGGCGGCCGGCAGGCCGAACGCGAGGTTCTCGGCCACCGTCATGTGCGGGAACAGCAGGTCGTCCTGGAAGAGGATGCCGATCCGGCGGCGCTCGGGCGGCAGGTCGGCGATCTCGACCTCGCCGAGGCGCACCCGGCCGCCGGCCGTGAAAACCGGATCGAGGGTACCGCAGATGAAGGCGAGCAGGCTCGATTTGCCGCAGCCGCTGGGGCCCATCACGGTCGTCACCTCGCCCGGCGCCACGCTGCAGGCGAGCGGCGGAATCAGCAGGCGGTCGCCGAATCGGATGAAAACGCCCTCCAGGGTCAGTGCGCCCGCGTTCATGAGCGGGCAAACCAGCGGCGTGCGGGCAGCGCCAGGACCAGGCCGAACGGCAACAGCGGCAGCACGCCCTGCACCAGGGCATAGAGGCCGATGACGCGGCGGTCGGCGCCGGCGGCGAGGCTGACGGCCTCGGTGGTCAGAGTGGCGAAGCGGCCGGCGCCGGCGAACAGCGTCGGCAGATACTGGGCGGCGCTCACGGCAAAACCGACCGCGAAGGCCGCCAGCACCGGGCGGCGCAGCATCGGCAGCTTGATGCGCCAGAACACGCGGGTCGGCGATGCCCCGAGGCAGCGCGCCGAACGGGCGTAGCGCTCGTCGAGGCGGCGGAACGGGTCGGCCAGGGAAAGGAACACATAGGGCAGCACGAACAGCAGGTGGCTCCAGACCAGCCCGATCCAGCTGCCGTCCAGGCCGATGGCGCCCAGCAAGACCTGCAGACCGAACAGGAACGACATCTGCGGCACCAGCAGCGGCGCGTAGATCAGCCACAACCCCCGGTTGGAGACGTGCAGACCATGGCGCTGCTCGTTCTCCAGGCAGCCGAGGGTGAGCCCGAGCGCGCCGAGGGCGGCGGTAGCGCCGAGCGCCGCCGTGGTGCAGATGAGCGCACCGAGCTCGCCGGCGTGATGCCGCCACCGCAAGAGCGTCCATTCGGTCGGGAGCATGGCCGGATAGCGCCATCGCTCGGCGAACGACCACAAGGCATTGGCGGCGAGAGCGGCCACTGCGAGCGCCACGAGGAGAAGCATCGTGCCGCCAACCGCGATTTTGGTTGCCTGCCCGCTGCCGCCGCGCCCGCCGCCGGCGATCCAGAGGCGGCCGAGGCGGGCGACGATCGCTTCTGCTCCGCGCCAGGCCGCGATTGCCGCGACCACAATCAGGAGTTGCAGGATTGCGCCGGCCGCCGCACAGAATCGCATGGCAAAATCGGGATCGTTGAGCCAGCGGAGCAGCAAGGGAGCCAGGGGTGGCGGCGTCGCCGGCGCCAGCAGCAGCGCCATGTCGACCACGGACAGGCTATAGGCGATCACGGCATAGATCGGCAGGCGGATCTGCGGATAGACGCGCGGCAGCACGGCCTTCAGCCAGCCGGTCATCGGCTTGTAGCCGAGGCTCCGGGCGATGGCGAGGCTCTCCTTGACCTCGACCTGAGCGCTGGCGGCCAGGATCATGAGCAGGAGATAGGGCGCTTCCTTGACCACCAGCCCGACGGTGAGGGCGATGCCGAGCGGGTCTTGCACCGTTGCCAGATCCGGCGGCGTCGTCCAGCCGGTCGCCCAGGGAGACAGCAGCCGGACGAGCCATCCGCTGGGCGCCAGCAGGAAGGCGAGGCCGATGGCGACCGCGGCGTGCGGGATCGCCAGCAGCGGCGCCAGCAGCCGTTCGAGCGCGCGGAACAGGCGCGTGCCGTGGGCGGCGGCGCAAAACACAAGGCAGACAGCGACAGAGGCGACACTGGCGAGGAGGCCGCTCGTCAGGGTCAGGCGCAGGGCCGCCGGCAACTCCGGGGCGGACAGGAGGCGATGCCAAGGCTCCAGACTGAATTCGGTTCCGCCGAGCGCCGGCAGGAATCCGAAGGCAGGCAGCAAGGTGCCGAGCAACCCGGCGGCAACCGGGGCGAGAAACGCCGCCAGCGTTAGCGCCGGGACCGTCTTCAGCAGATCGGGGCGGGGCAGGTTGCGCGCGGCAAGGGCGCCCACGACGCTCACTTGGCGTAGCGCCGGCGCCATTCCGCCTCCAGGCGCATCATCCAGGATGGGTGTGGCTCGAGCAGGGCGGGCCCCAGTTCGGCCGGCGACAGGGTCGCCGGTCCGAGCGGCAAGGATTCGAACTTCTTGCGATCCGCCGGGTCGAGCTTGTCCATGGCGAGCACCGTCGGGTCGCCCCAGATCGACGGGTCCTGCTTGCGCAGCTGCGCCTCCGGCGAGAGCAGGAAGTTCGCCACCACCATGGCCGCTTCCTTGGCGGCGGCGTTGAAGGGAATAGCAACGAAGTGCGTGTTTCCGATGGTGCCGCCGTCCAACACGTAAGTGCGCACGGTCGCCGGCAGCAGGCCCTGGGCGATGGCGGACGATGCCTCGCCAGGATTGAAGGAGAGCGAGATGTCGATCTCGCCGTCGTCGAGCAGCTGGCGTTGGGCCTGGTCGTTCTGCGGGAAGGTGCGCCCGCCGCGCCACAGCTGCGGATGCAGGCGATCGAGCCATTGCCAGAGCGGCGCAGTCACCGCCGCGAAGCTGTCATCGCCGGCTGGCTGCTGCAGCGTGCCTCGATCCGCGACCAAGCCATAGAGCGCCTGTTTGAGGAACGTGCTGCCGGTGAAATCGGGCGGCGCCGGGTAGGTGAAGCGGCCGGGATGGGCCGTCGCCCAGGCGAGGAACTGCGCCATATCGCGCGGCGGTTGGGCGACCCGCGCAGTGTCGTAGAGGAACACGATCTGCGCCATGCCCCAGGGCGCTTCCAGGCCCTCGACCGGAACGGTGAAATCGATCCGCGTCGTCGGCTTGCCCGTGCTGTCGACGAGCCGGTCGTTGGGCAGCGCCTCGGCGAAGGGGCCGAACAGCAGCGCTTGCGCCTTCATGGCGGCGAAGTTCTCGCCATTGATCCAGATGAGGTCGACGCTGCCGCCGCTGCTCTTGCCCGCCGTCTTCTCCGCCAGTACGCGCGCGACCGCGTCGGACGTGTCGGCGAGCTTCACCTGCTTCAGCATGATGCCGTAGTCGGCGGCGACGCGCTCGCCGACCCAGGCGATATAATCGTTGATCCGCTCGCTGCCGCCCCAGGCGTTGAAGTACACGGTCTGGCCGCGGGCGGCGGCCAAGGTCTGCGGCCAGTCGAGGGCCGTATCAGCCAATGCCGGCCGGCTCGCGGTCGCGATCACCAAAAGCAGCAGCGCCGATATTTGTCGCAGCATCAGGCCTCCTTTACGAGTGCCCGCGACAGTAGCCCGTGGCCGGAGCGGGTGCCAGCGGCGGCATGTCGCCTTCACGGTGCTTTGATCGCGCGGCATCTGCGACCTATGATCGCGGCTGTTTCTGGTCAGCATCGGATTCCCGCCGCAATGTCAGCAACCGCAGACGACACCGTCGTGATCGCCGCCGATCGGCTGCGCACCTTTGCCCAGACCGTCTGCAGCCGCGCCGGCTGCGACGCCGAAGAGGCCGCCGCCATCGCCGACCACCTCATCGATGCCAACCTGACCGGTCACGACTCGCACGGCGTCGGCATGCTCACCGACTATGTGCCGGCGATGCGCGAGGGGCGGCTCAAGCTCGGC
>JBGPEQ010000467.1:0-3862 GCA_041482855.1 Dongiaceae bacterium
CCGGTCGGCGCGATGGATGAAGGTGATGGTGCCCTTGGGCCGCGTCATGGTCAGGCAGAAACGCACCCAGTCGGCCAGGTCCGCCTCGCCCTCCACATGGGCGATGGCGCGCCCGCGCTGCGGCGGCGCCGTCGCCGCGTCGCGCTGCAGGAACGGCGGATTGGCCATGACGTGGTGGAAGGAACTCGGCGCCAGCCGCGGCGGCGGCCGCAGCAGGTCGCCGATCATGACCTCGACACGGCCGGCGAAGCCGTTGATGTCGACGTTGCGCGCGGCCAGCCGGACGAGATCCCGCTGCACTTCGATGCCGCGAATCTGGCAGCCCTGCTCGCGCCAGGCCAGGCAGAGCGCGGCGGCGCCGACTCCCGCGCCGACATCGAGCACGAGATCGCCGGGTGCGGCCGGCACGGCCGCCGCCAGGAACACCGGATCGATGGCGACGCGATAGCCTTCTTGCGGCTGGATCAGCTGAATGCGCCCGCCGAGCAGGCGGTCGTCTGTGATGGCGATCGCCGGCTCGGGTTCATTCATCGGGCAACGCCTCGCCGAACTCCGCGAGAATGCGGCGCGCCTGCCGGTAGTCGTCGTCAGTCACCATGAGCCGCTGCCCCAACAGATCCAGCGCGCCGGCAAAGGCCATGCTGAGATGCGTATCGAACAGGAATGTCGTGATCCCCTGGTCATCGAGGAGCGCACGAAGGCGCGCGATGCGCACGGGATCGTTGGTTCGCAACAGTTCTCGCACTGCCCACGCTCCGCTGCGCCGCCATGACGCGTCCGTCGCCGACGGGACGGCCGGGCTTGACCGACCTCGACGGCAATCTATGCTCGCTTTCGCATAGCGCAGCGTCAAGAAAACAGGATCGCAGCGACCGTGGCAATCATCGTCAACCTCGGGGACGAGCGGGGCAAGCCCCGCAAGCCGTCGCTGAACGCGTTGTCGGCGCTGGTCGGCGACGATCTCGAGGCCGTCAACGGCCGCATCCTCCAGCATATGCACAGCCCGGTCGCGCTGATCCCCCAGCTGGCCGGCCACATCATCGCCGCCGGCGGCAAGCGGCTGCGGCCGATGCTGACGCTGGCGGCCGCGCGCCTCTGCGGCTATCGGGGCGACCGCCACATCTCGCTCGCCGCGTGCGTCGAGTTCATCCACACCGCGACCCTGCTGCATGACGACGTCGTCGACGAGAGCGGTCTCCGGCGCGGCCGCGCCACCGCCAACGCCGTGTGGGGCAACAAGGCCAGCGTCCTGGTGGGCGACTTCCTGTTCAGCCGCGCCTTTCAGATCATGGTCGCCGACGGCTCGCTCAAGGTGCTGGAGATCCTCTCGCGCGCCTCGGCCGTGATCGCCGAGGGCGAGGTGCTGCAGCTCGTCACCAGCAACGACACGGAGACCAGCGAGCAATCCTATCTCGAGGTCATCCGATGCAAGACCGCGGCGCTGTTCGCCGCCGCCTGCCGCATCGGCGCGGTGATCGGCAACCGGCCGAAGGTGGAGGAGGAGGCGCTGGAAAGCTTCGGCCTCAATCTCGGCATCGCGTTCCAACTGATCGACGACGTGCTCGACTACTCCGCCAGGCAGACGGATCTCGGCAAGACCATCGGCGACGACTTCCGCGATGGCAAGATCACGCTCCCGGTCATCCTCGCCTTCCGGCGCGGCGACGAGACCGAGCGGGCGTTCTGGCGCCGCGCCCTCGAGGACCTCGAGCAGAACGGCGAAGACCTCGATCGCGCCATCGGCCTGCTCGATCGCCACGGCGCCCTGCGCGACACCATCGCCCGCGCCGGCCACTACGGCGCCATCGCGCGCGATGCGCTCGGCATCTTTCCGGACGGCCCGGAGAAGCGGGCGTTCCTCGAGGCCATCGATTTCTCGATCGAACGGGCGCACTGAGATCCGGCCGGATAGGCGCCGGATCGCGCCTCGCAATCACTCCGGCAGGCCGGCCTTCTTCAGGCCGTCGCGGAGGTGCTCGCGGTCACCCTCGCGCCGATAGTGCAGGGTCGCCAGGTAGGTTTCGATTCGCAGATCCGGCTGCAGTTTCAGCGCCTCGCGAACGTGGCCGCAGGCCGCCGCGTCGTTGGCGAGATAGGCATGGCACGCTGCCAGGGCGCCATGGTGCAGATGGTCCAGCGCCGCGATGTGCTTGAACGCCTCAATTGCCTCGCCATAGCGGTGGGCGCCGATATAGGCGCGGCCCAAGTGGCTCCAGAAGCGCTCGGGGTGATAGGGGTTGAGGCGCATCGCCTTGGCGATCCATTCGATCCCCTCCTCCGGCCGCCCCAGCCACGTCAAGATCTCTCCCTGCTGCACCACGATTAGGTCGTCGTTGGGGTTGAGGCTGAGGGCCCGCTCCTGGTGATACATGGCCTTGTCCAGGTCGTCACTGGCCACATTCACGGCGGCCAGGATGCGGTGGACGTCGCTGTCGTTGTCGTCGAGCGACAGGGCGGTCTGCAGCGCTCCGACCACCTCGTTCCAGGTCGCCTCCCGATCCGTGCGCCATCCGTAGATCCAGGCTTGGCCGAGTACGCAGGCGCGCCAGGCGTGGGCATGCGCGTATTTGGGATCCAACTCGATCGCCCGCGCGATCAGGCGCAGCGCTTCGGCATTGTCGGTCCTGTTGCTGCGGTGGTGCAACGTCTTGCCGGCCAGCACGCATTCATAGGCCGCCATGTTGGCCGTCGGCTTGTGGACCGCGCGATCGCGGGTGGCGGCTTCGACCCGCCCGGGCAGGGTTGAGACGATCGCCGACGTGACCTCGTCCTGGATGGCGAAGATGTCGTCGAGCTGGCGGTCATAGCGCTCGGCCCACACATGGCGATCGGTCTCGGCGTCGATCAGCTGCACGGTCACGCGTACGCGGTTTCCGACTTTACGGACGCTGCCTTCGACGACGTATTGAACGCCGAGCTCCTTGGCGACCTGCTGCACGTTCACCGCCTTCCCCTTGTACTTGAACGAGGAGTTGCGGGAGATGATGAAGAGGTCGCGGAAGCGCGACAACTCCGTCAGGATGTCTTCGGTCAGGCCGTCGGCGAAGAATTCCTGGTCGGCGTCGCCGCTCATGTTGACGAACGGCAGCACGACGATCGAGGGCTTTGACGGCAGCGACGGCGCGGCCGGCGGTTCGCGCGCAGCTGAGTGTCCCCCGCCGATGCGGAACACCCGCACCGGCTCCGCGATATTCTTCAGCGCGCGCTCGCCCAGATCCTCGTAGTCGAGATCGAGCTTGCGTGCGACCTCGGCATGCACCTTTGCCGAAACGCAGATGCCGCCGGGTTCGGCCAGCTCCTGCAGCCGCATCGCCAGATTGACGCCATCGCCGTAGAGATCGCCGTCTTCGACGACGACTTCGCCGAGGTTGATGCCGACGCGCAGCTGAAGCGGGAGCCCGTGCGAGGCGCCGGCGTTGCTTTCGGCCATCCCTTTCTGCAGGTCGACGGCGCATTCGACCGCGCTGACGGCGCTGGCGAACTCGACGAAGACGCCGTCGCCCATGAGCTTGAAGATGCGGCCGTGGCGCTTGGCGACCAGCGGCTCCAGCACATTCTTCCGGCGGGCCCTGAGTGCGTCCAGCGTGCCCGACTCGTCCGCCGTCATCAGGCGGCTGTAGCCGACGACATCGGCGGCGAGAATGGCGGCAAGCTTGCGCTGCATGGGGCGGGCGATCCCGGAGGCTTGGAGCAGCCTGTGGCGCCGATGATACCTGTTCGATTCCAATGCGAACAGCCCTCGGCACCAGCCCTCTTACAGGCTAATCACAGGTAGAACTATGACGCCCGTCACGAAATGGCGGCATTGCCGGGGTCGCGCTTGCGGCCCACCAATGATGGCTGTATAACCGCCCGTCCTTAG
>JBGPEQ010000468.1:0-3843 GCA_041482855.1 Dongiaceae bacterium
CACCGAGCCACAGACCCTCACCCTATCCCTCTCCCGCTTCGCGGTAGAGGGGACACCGCCGGAGCGGTCGCACTCGCTAGCCCCCTCTACCGCGAAGCGGGAGAGGGATAGGGTGAGGGTGTGTGACTCGGTGCAGGAGTGCCGGCACACCCCTCCATCGACGTTTGTTTTGTCACGCAGATGCTGTAGTTTCGCCGCAAATCTCCCGGGGGAGGCGCGGCCATGGCGTCCAAAGCGGCCCAGCAAAAGTCGGAACTGATCGAGCGCGTGAAGGCGCTGGCAGCGGCGCGGTTGCCGGCGGAGCGGGCGACCGCTCTGTCGGAATTCGTCGCCCAGTTCTACGCCAACGTCGCCGTCGACGATCTCGCCAGCGAATCGCCGGATAATCTCTATGCCGCCGCGCTCTCGCTCTGGACCTTTGCCGGCCAGCGCGCCGCGGGCGCGGCGAAGGTGCGGGTCTACAATCCGCGCCTCGACGAGCAGGGCTGGCACAGCTCGCATACCGTCGTCGAGATGGTCAATGACGACATGCCCTTCCTGGTGGACTCGCTGACGGCTGCGCTCAATCAGCGCGATCTCACGGTTTACCTCGTCATCCACCCGATCGTGCGCGTCCTGCGCGATCGCAGCGGCAATCGCGCGGTATCCGGCAAGGGCGAGGAGATCGCCGAATCCCAGATGCAGATCCGCATCAACGAGCAGACGGCGCCCGACCGCCTGGCCGAGATCAAGTTCCTGCTCGAGAACGTGCTGGCCGACGTCAGGGCGGCGACCTCCGACTGGCGGCAGATGCGCGCCCGCGCCGGCGAGATCCTGGCAGCGCTGGACAGTGCGCCGGCCAGCCTGCCTGCCGACGAAGTGGCGGAGGCCAAGGCCTTCCTCCACTGGCTCAACGACGACCATTTCACCTATCTCGGCTATCGCGAGTACGACTTCGTCGACGGCGGCGATGCCGCCACGATCTCGATCCCGCCGCAAAGCGGCCTCGGCATCCTGCGCGACGACCGGTATTCGGTGTTCGACGGCCTGCGTAATTTCGAGCAGCTGCCGCCGGACGTGCGGCAGTTCCTGCGCCTGCCGCGCGTGCTCATGATCACCAAGGCCAATCGCCGGTCGACCGTGCATCGCCCCGTGCACCTGGACACCATCAGCGTGAAGAAGTTCGACCGCGCCGGGAAACCCGTGGGCGAGCAGCTCTTCGTCGGCCTGCTCACGTCCGGCGCCTACAGCCAGAACTCGCGCGAGATCCCGCTGCTGCGCCGCAAGGTCGATAACTGCCTGGCGCGCGCCGGCTTCGCGCCGGCCAGCCACGATGGCAAGGCGCTCGCTCACATCCTCGAAACCTATCCGCGCGACGAGTTGTTCCAGATCTCCGAGAGCGAGCTCTACGATACCGCCCTCGGCATCCTGCATCTGCAGGAGCGCCAGCGCATCGCCCTCTTCACTCGCCGCGATCCGTTCGAGCGCTTCGTCTCCTGCCTCGTCTACCTGCCGCGCGACCGTTACAACACCGAGCTCAGGCTGCGCATCCAGGACATCCTGGCCCGCGCCTACGGCGGCACGGTTTCCGCGTACTACACGCATATGACCGATGCCGCCCTCGGCCGCCTCCAGGTCATCATCGCAACCACCCGTGGCGCCATCCCCGACGTCGATGCGGCGGATATCGAGCGGCGGCTGGTCGAGGCCGGCCGCTCCTGGGCCGATCAGCTGCAGGACGCCCTGGTCGAGATCAAGGGCGAGGAACAGGGTTTCACCCTGCTGCGTCGCTACGCCGAAGCCTTTCCCGTCGGCTACCGCGAGCGCTTTACCGCCCTGCTCTCGGTCGCCGACATCGACAAGGTCGAGGAGGCGCTGGCCGGTGCCGGCGTCGCCATGAACCTCTATCGGCCGCTGGAATCGGCGCCGACCGAGATGAAGCTGAAGCTCTACAGCGCCGGCGCCCAGCTGCCGCTCTCCGACGTGCTGCCGATGCTCGAGCATATGGGCTTCAAGGTGATCAGCGAGACGCCCTATATGGTGCAGCCGCGCGCCGCGGAGCGCGCGGTCTGGATCCATGATTTCGGCATGCTCGCCGCCGACGGGCGCGAGATCGAGCTCGGCAGCGTGCGCGACATCTTCCACGAGGCGCTGGCGCGGGTGTGGGCCGGCGAGATGGAGGATGATGGCTTCAACCGCCTCGTCCTCGGCGCCAAGCTCGACTGGCGCGAGGTCACCATCCTCCGGGCCTACTGCAAATATCTGCGCCAGGCCGCGATCCCCTTCAGCCAAGCCTATATGGAGGCCACGCTCGCCGGCAACGCGCCGATCGCCGCCCTGCTGGTGAAACTGTTCCGCACGCTGTTCGATCCGGCGTCCGGCGCCAACGTCGACGGTCGCGCGAAGGCCATCGTGGCGGACATCCAACATGCCCTCGACGGCGTCGCCAACCTCGACGAGGACCGCATCCTCCGCCGCTTCCTCAACGTCATCCAGGCGACCCAGCGGACCAACTTCTTCAAGGGCGCCAAGGCCGGCCAGATCAAACCCTACCTCTCGTTCAAGCTCGATTCGCGCGCCGTCGACGAGCTGCCGCTGCCGCGCCCGCTGTTCGAGATCTCCGTCTACAGCCCGCGCGTCGAGGCCATCCATCTGCGCGGCGGCAAGGTGGCGCGCGGCGGCATCCGCTGGTCCGACCGGCGCGAGGATTTCCGCACGGAGGTGCTGGGCCTCATGAAAACTCAGGTGGTGAAGAACGCCGTCATCGTGCCCACCGGCTCCAAGGGCGGCTTCGTCGTCAAGCGTCCGCCGGCGGGCGGCGGCCGCGAGGCCCTCAATGCCGAGGTCGTCGAATGCTACAAGACGATGATGCGCGGCCTGCTCGATCTCACCGACAATCTCGCCGGCGGCAAGCTGCAGCCACCGGCCGAGGTCGTGCGCCGCGATCCCGACGATCCCTATCTGGTCGTCGCCGCCGACAAGGGCACGGCGACGTTCTCCGACATCGCCAACAGCGTCTCCGTCGAATACGGCTTCTGGCTCGACGACGCCTTCGCCTCCGGCGGGTCGGCCGGCTACGACCACAAGGGCATGGCCATCACGGCGCGGGGCGCCTGGGAGGCCGTGAAGCGCCACTTCCGCGAATTCGGCACGGACATCCAGGCCCAGGATTTCACCGTCGTCGGCGTCGGCGACATGTCCGGGGACGTCTTCGGCAACGGCATGCTGCTGTCGCGGCACATCCGGCTGGTGGCCGCCTTCAATCACCAGCACATCTTCCTCGATCCCGATCCCGATCCGGAGGCGAGCTGGCAGGAGCGCAAGCGGCTCTTCGATCTGCCGCGCTCGGCCTGGTCCGACTATGACCCCAAATTGATCTCGGCCGGCGGCGGCATCTACGAGCGTAAGGCGAAATCGATCAAGCTGACGGCCCAGGCGAAGAAGCGCTTCGGCATCGCCAAGGACAGCATGACGCCGTCCGAGCTGGTCCAGCTGCTGCTGCGCGCCGAGGTCGATCTGCTTTGGCTCGGCGGCATCGGCACCTATGTGAAGGCCAGCGACGAGACCCATGCCGATGTCGGCGACCGCGCCAACGATGCCCTGCGCGTGAGCGCGTCCGACTTGCGCTGCAAGGTCGCCGGCGAGGGCGCCAACCTCGGCTTCACCCAGCGCGCCCGCGTCGAATACGCCCTCAAGGGCGGCCGCATCAATACCGACGCCGTCGACAACTCGGCCGGCGTCGACACCTCCGACCACGAGGTCAACATCAAGATCCTGACCGGTACGCTGGAACGGTCGGACCAGCTGACCCGCAAGCGGCGCGACAACCTGCTGAAGTCGATGACCGAAGATGTCGCCGCCCAC
>JBGPEQ010000469.1:0-3842 GCA_041482855.1 Dongiaceae bacterium
CCGGCGTGGCGCCTGCCGCTACTTCGCCAGCAGGAAATCCAGCACCGCCTGGTTGAACAGCTCCGGCTTCTGCCAGAAGGCGAAGTGGCTGACGCCCGGGAGGATCACCAGCTTGGCGCCGGGGACGAGCCGGGCCAACTCTTCGGTGTGCTCGCGCTTGATGCCTTCGTCATGCTCGCCGTCGGCGATGACGGTCGGCACGGTGATCTTGGCGAGCTGCTCCGGCTTGTAGTCCGGCTGGGTCGCCCACATCTCGCTGATCTGTTGCACGAACGCATCGTACTCCTTGGGAGTCGGCGACATCCGCGCATAGTCCTGGCCGCAGCGTTCGATGTAGGCGTTGAAGGTCGCGCTGGCGCTGATGTCCTTGAGGCCGGCGGGGTTGTAGTTGGCGCCGAAGGCGAACAGCTTGGTCAGCCGCTCCGGATGGTTCATGGCGATGTCCAGGCCGATGATGCCGCCGTCGCTCCAGCCGAGCAGCGCGGCCTTGTCGATCTTCAGATAGTCCATCAGCGCGAGCACGTCGGAGGCCATGAGGCCGTAGCTGTAGGGCTGGGCCGAGCGCGTGCTGCGGCCGTGGCCGCGGCTGTCGGCGACGATCACCTTGAAATGCTTCGAGAGCTCCGGAAGCTGATTGCCCCAGACATCGGAGTGGGCGAGGCCGCCATGCAGAACGATCAGCGGTTCGCCCTCGCCGTAGATGGCGTAGTACATGTGGATGTCGTTGACCGGCGCGGAGCCGCTTATGTCGGCCTTCGGCATGGGCGGCTCCGGCGGCAAGGTCTGCCAGACTTCGTCGGCGCGCGCGGACGGCGACGCCGCCAAGCCGGCGACGAAGGCGAAGGCGAGTGCTGCATTGCGGTTCATTGGGGCCTCCCTGTTTGCGAACAGGGATGATCGGGTGCCGGCGCCGGATCGTCAATGTGCCGCTCGGAGCGGCCGGGATCCGCGAGTCGAGCCGGGGATCGCCTCCCGGCACCCTTGGCTCACTTGATCTCGTCGACCGACTTCACGACGTGGGTCACGATGCCGTAGGCGCGCGCTTCCTCGGCGCTCATCCAGAAATTGCGATCGGTGTCGCGCTCGACCTTCTCGAACGCCTGTCCGGTGGCGTCGGCGATCGACTGATTGATGCGCTTGCGCATCTTGATGATCTCCCTCGCCTCGATGGCGATATCGCTCGCCGGGCCGCCGGCGCCGCCGAGCGGCTGGTGGATCATAAAGCGCGTGCTGGGCAGGCAATAGCGATTCTCGCGCGCCGCCGCGATGAAGATATGAACGCCGGCACTCGCCACCCAGCCGGTGCCGATCATCTGCACCTTGGGACGGATGAACTTCACCATATCGTGGATCGTATCGCCGGACTCGACATGGCCGCCCTGCGAGTTGATGATCAAACGGATCGGTTCATCGTTCTCCTCGGCGAGCGCCAGAAGCTGTGCGACCGTGCCCTGGGCAACCTTCTGCGTGATCTCGCCGAACAGGATGATGGTGCGGGCCTTGAACAGGTTGTCCGTCACCTTGGAGGGCGGGACCGCCGGCGCCTCGACCGGTTTTTCGCCATCGTCGCTGCGTGGTGCGAGGATTGTCATCGTGGACCTTTCATTCGAGCGATAGCCCGTTTCGGATCGCGCGCCCGAGCGCTGCCGAAGTGCTTACCCCGGAGCGGGCGCAATGGCAACGCTGCCCCGCGCCGGAACACGAGGAGCAGCGTGGCACCGCCAATATCAATGAATGGCGCCTACTCCGCCGCCGATTTTGTTTCCTGGGCGCTTCCGAACCCGCCGCCGCCGGGCGTCTCGATGACGAAGACGTCGCCCGGGTTCATCTCGATCTTGCCGGTGCCGGCAAGCTGCACGGTCGCGCCGTCCGCGCGCAGGACGTAGTTGCGGCCGACGGCGCCGGGTCCGCCGCCGGCCATGCCATAGGGCGGCACGCGGCGGCGGCCGGAGAGGATGGCGGCGGTCATGGTCGCGCGGAACCTGATCCGGCGCACGACGCCGTCGCCGCCACGATGTTTGCCTTTACCGCCGCTGCCGCGCCGGATGGCGAAGCTCTCCACCAGCACGGGATAGCGCCATTCCAGCACCTCCGGGTCGGTGAGGCGGGAATTCGTCATATGCGTGTGGACGGCGTCGGTGCCGTCGAAGTCCGGGCCGGCGCCGGAGCCGCCGCAGACGGTCTCGTAATACTGATAGCGCTCGTTGCCGAAGGTGAAGTTGTTCATGGTGCCCTGGGAAGCGCCCATGAGGCCGAGCGCGCCATAAAGCGTGTCCGTGATGACCTGCGAAGTCTCGACGTTGCCGGCGACCACGGCCGCCGGATAGCGCGGGCTCAGCATGCAGCCTGCGGGGATGACGATCTCGAGCGGCTTCAGGCAGCCCTCGTTCATGGGAATCTCGTCGTCCACCAGCGTGCGGAAGACATAGAGCACGGCCGCCTTGCACACGGCCGAGGGCGCGTTGAAGTTGCTGTTCTGCTGCGGCGAGGTGCCCGTGAAATCGATGACGGCGCTGCGGGCCGCCCGATCGATGTCGATGCGCACCTTGATGACGGCGCCGTCGTCGAGCTCATAGGCGAAGTGGCCGGGCTTGAGTACGCCGAGCACGCGCCGCACCTGCTCCTCGGCATTGTCCTGCACGTGCCGCATGTAGGCGTTGACGACTTCGAGGCCGAAGTGATCGACCATGCGGCGCAGCTCCTGCACGCCCTTCTCGTTGGCGGCGACCTGCGCCTGCAGGTCGGCGATGTTCTGATCGGGATTGCGCGCGGGATATTTGCCGCTGGCCAGCAGCGCGCGCAGCTCGGCCTCGCGGAAGCGGCCGCGGTCGATGAGCTTGAAGTCGTCGATCAGCACGCCCTCCTCCTCGATGGTCGTGCTGTCCGGCGGCATGGAGCCCGGCGTGATGCCGCCGATATCGGCATGGTGGCCGCGGCTGGCGACCCAGAAGAGAATGTCGCGCGCGGCTTCCGCGAACACCGGCGTGATCACGGTGACATCGGGAATGTGGGTGCCGCCGTTGTACGGCGCGTTCAGGACGAACACGTCGCCGGGCGCCATTTCGCCCGCGCGCTGGCGGATGATGGTCTGCACGCTCTCGCCCATGGACCCCAGATGCACGGGCATGTGCGGCGCGTTGGCGATGAGCTGGCCGTCGCGATCGAAGACGGCACAGGAGAAATCGAGCCGCTCCTTGATATTCACGGAATGGCTGGTCTTCTCGAGCGTCGAGCCCATCTGCTCGGCGATCGACATGAACAGATTGTTGAAGATCTCCAGCATCACCGGATCGACCTGGGTGCCGATCGCCTGCCCGCGCTCCGCCGGCACCGTGCGCGTCAGCAGGATGTGGCCGCGCTCGCTGAACTCCGCGCGCCAGCCGGGCTCGATGACGTTGGTCGAGTTCTTCTCGATGATGATGGCCGGGCCGTCGATGCGGTCGCCGGGCGCCAGATCGGCGCGGTCGTAGAGCGGCGTATCGCGCCAGGCGCCGCTCGCCCACATGCGCACGTTCGTACGCGGCGATAGCGGCCCCTTGCGGTCGCTGACGGCGAAGAACGAGTCCTGGACCGTCTCGGTCTTGCCGATCACCTCGATCGAGACCGCTTCGACGATCTGCGCCTTCTCCGGCACAATGAAGCCGTAGCGTTGACGGTGCGCGGCCTCGAAGGCGGCGACGATCTCGGCGTGACCGCCGATATTGACGACGAGCGGCGCATCCGTGCCCTCATAGCGCAGATGCACGCGGCGGACGGTCTGCATCTGCGCCGCCGCGATGCCCTGCCGGGACATCTCGGCGCGGCCGTCGGCTTCGAGCGCGGCGAGCCGACGCTGGAGATCG
>JBGPEQ010000470.1:0-3837 GCA_041482855.1 Dongiaceae bacterium
GGCATGGCCACCAGCATACCCCCGCACAATATCGGCGAGATCTGCGACGCGCTGTTGCATCTCATCAAGTTTCCGAAGGCGACGGTGGCGAAGCTGGTCGAGCTGATGCCTGGCCCGGATTTTCCGACCGGCGGCGTGCTGGTCGAGGGCCGCGATACCATCGTCGAGGCCTATCGCAGCGGCCGCGGGAGCTTGCGGGTGCGCGCCAACTGGACGACGGAGCAGCTGAAGGGCGGCACCTATCAGATCGTCGTCACGGAGATTCCCTATCAGGTCCAGAAGGCGCGCCTGATCGAGCGCATCGCAGCCTTGCTGCAAGAGAAGAAGCTCACGCTGCTCGACGACGTCCGTGACGAGTCGACCACCGACGTGCGCATCGTTCTCGAGCCGAAGAGCCGCAACGTCGATGCGGACATGCTGATGGAATCGCTGTTCCGCCAGACCGACCTGGAAATCCGCTTCGGCCTCAACATGAACCTGCTGGATGCCGACAACACGCCGCGCGTCATGTCGCTGCCGGAGGTGCTGCGCGCCTATCTCGATCACCGCCAGGTCGTGCTGCAGCGGCGCACAAAGCATCGGCTCTCCGAGATCGAAAAACGGATCGAGATCCTCGACGGCTACATCATCGCCTATCTCAACATCGACGCCGTCATCAAGATCATCCGCACCGAGGACGATCCGAAACCGCTGATGATGAAGAAGTGGAAGCTCAGCGATCTCCAGGCAGATTCGATCCTGAACATGCGCTTGCGCGCCCTCCGCCGGCTCGAGGAGATCGAGATCAAGCAGGAGCGCGAGAAGCTGATCCTCGAGCAGAAGGACCTCAAGGGCCTGCTCAAGGACGAGGAGCGACAGTGGAGGAAGATCGCGAGCGAGACCGCCGACCTCAAGAAGCGCTTCGGCCCGGCGACGCCGCTCGGCAAGCGCCGCACCGAGCTGGGCGAGGCGCCCTCGGCCGTGGTCATCCCGCTGGAGGCCGTGGTCGAACGCGAGCCAGTCACCATCGTCTGTTCCGACAAAGGCTGGGTGCGCGCCCTCAAGGGCCATGTGCAGGAGGGCGAAGACATCAAGTACAAGGAGGGCGACCGCGACCGCTTCTTCCTCCATGCCGAAACCACGGACAAGCTGCTGGTGTTCGGCACCAACGGCCGCTTCTACACCCTCGGCGCCGACAAGCTGCCGGGCGGGCGCGGCCATGGCGAGCCGATCCGCCTGATGATCGATCTCGGCAACGACCAGGAGATCGTGGCGCTGCTCGTTCACAGGCCCGGCCGCAAGCTGGTGGTCGCCGCCTATGACGGCCGCGGCTTCATCGTGCCGGAGGAAGAAGTCGTGGCGCAGACCCGCGCCGGCAAGCAGGTGCTGAACGTCGGCGAGGGCGTGGAGGCCGCGGTCTGCGCGCCGGTCGAGGGCGACCACGTCGCCGTCATGGGCGAGAACCGCAAGATGATCGTCTTCCCCGTTGGCGAGCTGCCGGAGATGACGCGCGGCCGCGGCGTCATCCTGCAGAAATACAAGGACGGCGGCCTCTCCGACGTGAAGACCTTCAACCTGGCGGCGGGCCTGACCTGGCGCCTGGGCGACAAGACCCGCACGGAAACCGCGCTCCAGGACTGGGTCGGCCAGCGCGCCCAGGCCGGCCGCCTGCCGCCGCGCGGCTTCCCGTCGTCGAACAAGTTCGGGTAATTGGCGGCCGGCGCCAACAAGCCGGGGTGACTGTCCCGCTATCGGCGCGGTAAGCTGGCCGCGCCGGGGCGCGATATCGGCTCCCCTGATGGCCCGCAAGCGCGAGGTTGCGTCAATGTCTGCCCAAAGACGTGTGGAACAGATCCTGGCGATGGCCGCGCTCGCGCTGATCGGCTTCGGCTGCTTCTTCGTGCTGCGGCCGTTCTTGTCGTCGATTCTTTGGGCGGTTATCCTGTGTTTCTCTACTTGGCCGGCCTACACTTGGATGCTCCGCAATATCGGCAGCGCCGCCGTGGCCGCGGTGGCCATGACGGTGGCGGTCGGCGCCATTTTCGTATTGCCGTTCGTCCTCGTCGGTCCGCGGCTCGCCCAAGACGCCGCGAACGCGACCGCGGCAGTCAAACAGTTGCTCCAACAGGGTCCGCCGTCGCCGCCGGAATGGACGAAGGACCTGCCCGTGATCGGATCGTCGCTCTACGACTATTGGATTGGCGCCCAGAGCGATACCGTCAGATTTGCATCCGACCTTTGGCCATACATCACCGATGGGACCAATTGGGTGCTGCAGAGCGCTGCCAGCCTCGGGCAGGGAGTCATCGAAGTGGCCCTGAGCCTGCTGATCGCCTTTTTCGTGTATCGCGACGGCCGCCTCCTCGGTCGGCATCTATCGACGGCGACCGAGCGCTTCATCGGCCCGCGGGCGAAGAGCCTGATTGATCTGGCCGGCAACACCACGCGCGGCGTTATTTACGGCATTCTCGGCACGGCGCTGGCGCAGGCCGCCCTGGCCGCACTGGGGTTCTTCGTCGCCGGCATTCCCGGCGCGCTCTTCCTCGGACTGCTGACATTCTTTCTCTGCCTGATCCCCCTAGGAGCGGGCCTGGCGTTTTTCCCGCCCGCCGTCTGGCTTCTCGTGGAGGGGAATATTTGGTGGGGCGGCGGATTGTTCCTCTATGGCCTCGCCATCATCTTCGTCATCGACAATTTTCTGAAGCCCTATTTCATCAGCCGCGAGGGCAAGCTGCCCTTTCTGCTGGTCTTCCTCGGCGTGCTCGGCGGCATCCTGGCGTTCGGGTTCATCGGCATCTTCATCGGGCCGGTGCTGCTCGCCATCGGATTCAGTCTGGCCAAGGAGTGGAGCAGCGGTGAAGCCGTGGCCTAGCCGCCGGCGCGCCAGCGCGGCCTCGCTTTTTGCCGCGGACGGGCGTCATACTGCGCCGGCGATTCCAGGCGCACGAAGGCAATGACAGCATCGCGGCGACGGCGCTTGATTTTCGGTCGCAGGACCGGCCGCTGGTCCCTCGGCCTGCTGTTCGTCGTTCTGTGCGCGCTGTTGCTCTGGTTCGGTTTGCGGTGGGAGAGCGGCGGCACGGACATGGCGGACGCAACCGCGCCGGCGGCGGACGGCGATATGGTTCCTCCCGTCGATGAAGGTGCGGATGCAGCCGCGCCGGCAGCCAGCGGCGATATGGTTCCGCCCGTCGACGAAGGTGCGGATGCTTCGCCGCCACCCGCCCAACCCGACCGCAACACGACCGACGTGATTCCGCCTGAAGAACCGTAACTCTTGCGTTCCGGTCTCGCATGCGCGCAGCATTAATTGCCGCCGAGCGGGGAATCCCTATAATCGGCGCGCCAAGGGGGCAGCCTGCCGAATCCGGCGCACAAAAAAATAGGCAACCCCCGATACCAGCCGGAACGTCCGGCCAGCGAAGGGAGACACTGCCGATGAAACGACGTCTGTTCCTCAAGTCCGCCGCCCTCGGCTTGGCGACCGTGCCGATTGCGGCGCCGGCAATTGCGCAGTCGCAGCCGGAACTGAAGTGGCGCCTGACCTCGAGCTTTCCGAAGAGCCTCGACACGATCTACGGCGGCGCCGAGACCTTCGCGAAATACGTCTCGGACGCGACCGACAAGAAATTCCAGATACAGGTATTCGCCGCCGGCGAACTGGCTCCCGGCCTGGAGGCCGCCAATGTCGTGAGCAACGGCTCGGTCGAGATGTGCCACACGGCGAGCTACTACTACTGGGGCAAGGACCCGACCTTCGCTTTCGGCACCGCCGTCCCGTTCGGCCTCAACAGTCGCATGCAGAGCGCCTGGATGTACTACGGCGGCGGCATGGACCTGATGAATGAGTTCTACGCC
>JBGPEQ010000471.1:0-3835 GCA_041482855.1 Dongiaceae bacterium
CTCGGCCGCATCGTGGAGTCCGCGTCATCGGCGGATCTTTACCGCCGCCCACGACACCCCTACACGGTGGCGCTGCTGTCGGCGGTGTCGATTCCAGATCCGGCGGCCGAAGCGACGCGCAGACGCATCGTGCTCAAGGGCGACGTGCCGAGTCCGGCGGCGCCGCCGAGCGGCTGCGCGTTCCATACGCGATGCTGGCTGCGCGAGCGGCTCGGCAATCCCAGTGAATGCTCAACGGTCGCGCCGTCGCTGCGCGCCCTTGCCAGCGGCCACACCGTAGCCTGTCATTTCGCCGAAGCGCTCGAGGACATGCCGGTCAGCGGCGCAGACGCGGCGAGAGCGACTCCTGCAGCCCATCGCCCAGCAAATTGAAGGCCATCACCGAGAGGAAGATGGCGAGGCCGGGAAAGGTCACGATCCACCACTGGTCGAGGAAGTAGTCGCGACCGATCGAGACCATCGAGCCCCACTCCGGTGTCGGCGGCTGGGCGCCGAGGCCGATGAAGGAGAGACTCGACAGCGTCAGGATGGCGTAGCCGATATCCAGGCTCATCTGCACGATGATCGGCGTCAGGCAGTTGCGCAGGATGTGCCGCACGGCGATGCGCAGGCCGGACGCACCGGCGACGCGCGCCGCCTCGACGAAGGCCTCGTTCTTCAGGTGCAGGGCCTGGCCGCGGACCAGCCGCGCGTACCAAGGCCACCAGACCACGGCCGTCGCCAGCATGGCGTTGAACAGGCTGGGGCCGAGCGCCGCCGCCAGCCCCATGGCTAGCACCAGCGCCGGAAACGCCAGGAACATATCGGTGATCCGCATCAGCGTCTCATCGACCCAGCCGCCGAAATAGCCGGCGGCAAGCCCGATGCTGGTACCGATCGCGCTCGCCAGCGACAGGATGCCGAGGGCGGTCAGCAGCGACGAGCGCGTGCCGTAGATGATCCGCGCCAGGATGTCGCGGCCGCCATCGTCGGTGCCGAACCAATGGAGCGCGCTTGGCGCGGCCAACCGGTTAGAAGGGTTCATCGACAGTGGATCGTGCGGCGCCAGCAGCGGCGCGGCCACGGCCATCAGGACGAAGACCGCCGACAGCGCCAGGCCGATCGCGCTCAGCGGATTGCCGAACAGGCGACCGAACTGTCTTCGCACTTGCCGCCGCCGGCTCGCGGCGGCGGCGATATCCTCGGCCGCCAGGATGGTACCGTCGCCGGCCATGCGTCCTCTCACCGCCCGCCGCCGCGCGCCGACCCATAGGTGATGCGCGGGTCGAGCAGGACGTACGCGATGTCGACGAGCAGATTGACGAAGACGTAGATGATGGAGACCGTGAGCGTGACGCCCATGATGGCGGAGTAATCGAGGTAGCGAATGGCGTTCACCGCATAGAGCCCGATGCCCGGCCAATTGAACACGACCTCCGTCAACACGTTGCCGGCGAGCAGGGTGCCGACCTGGAGGCCGATCACCGTCGTCGTCGGAATGAGCGCGTTGCGGAAGACATGGCGGCCGAGCACGATCCGCTCCACCAATCCCTTCGCCCGCGCCTGCCGGACATGATCGGCATCGAGAAGCTCGATGGCCGATGCCCGCATCATGCGCGTGACGACGGCGATGCTGCCCGCCGCCAGAGTCGCCGCCGGCAGGATCAGATGGACGAGGGCAGACAGAAAGGTGCCGAAATCGCCGGCCAGCAGCGTATCGATCACATAGGCGCCGGTGACGCGCGGCGGCTCGATGTCGATGATGCCGAGGCGCCCGCCGATCGGCAGCAGCTGCAGATTCCGGTAGAAGACGATCTGCAGGACGATGCCGAACCAGAAGATCGGCATGGAAACGCCGGCGACCGTGGAGACGCGGATGAGATGGTCGAGCGGGCGGCCGCGGCGGATCGCCGCCAGCAGGCCGGTCGGCAGTCCGAGGCCGATGACCAGGAGCATCGCCGCGGTCGTGAGTTCGATGGTGGCCGGCAGATATTGGCGCAAATCGTCGGCGACCGGCCGTCGCGTCGTCAGGGACATCCCGAGGTCGCCGCGGAACAGTCCGCCGATATAGACCCAGTATTGCTCGACGACCGGGCGGTCGAGGCCGTAGAGCTTCGCCACGGCCTCGACCTGCTCCTGAGTCGCATGCTGCCCGGCCAGCAGCCGCGCCGGATTGCCCGGCACGATATGGGTGAGCGCGAAGGTGATCACGCTCATCCCCAGCAGGACGATCACCATCAGCAGGAGGCGCCGAAGGATGTACCTCGCCATTCCGTGCGCTCAAGCCGGCGGCATGAGACTCGACGCTACTCCTTATGCAAGCCGTAGAAATCGAGCGTCTCGATATAGACGCCGTTGAACGCGAAGCCCTTGAGATTGTCGCGCATCGGCAGCCGGTAGTTCTTCTCGTAGACGTAGAGGGCCGGCGAGTCCTCGACCAGAATCTTCTGCGCCTCGCCATACATCTGCATGCGCTTAGCATCGTCCGGCTCGGCCGTCGCCGCGTCCAACAGACCATCGAGCTTCGGATTCGAGTAGTAGCCCCAATTGTACGCAGCGGTACCCTGCGCGCCCGTGGCGAAGATCGACCACATGTAGTCGTAGGGCGACGCCAGGGTCGGCCACCAGACCAGGCCGAAGGCGTGGTCTGCCGTTTCCGGATTCGACAGCAGGCCGGCCCAGGCCGAGGCCGACAGTTCCTGGATCTGAACGTCGATGCCGAGGTCCTTCATGTTGCTCTGGAACAGCTCGCCGAGCGGCCGCTTCCACCAATAGCCGGTCTCATAGGTGTAGTTGATGGTGAAGCCGCCGCCCGCATGGCCGGCCTCGGCCAGCAGCTGCTTGGCCTTCTCCGGATCGTACTTGTATTGCGGCACGTCGGCGTTGAAGCCGACGAAGTTGCTGGGTATCGGCCCGCGCGCCTGCTTCGCTTTACCCCGCAGCATGTCCTTGACGAAGGCATCGTAATTGAAGCCGTAGGCGATCGCCTGGCGCACCTTGGGATCGGCCGTCGGCCCCTTGCTGCTCGGCAGCACGATGTAATAGAGGTTGAGCGAGGGCACGTCGGTGACGGCGACGCCGGGCTTGCCGTCCATGGATTCCACGACGTCGTCGGGCAGGAACAGGCCGACATCGATCTCGCCCTGCTCGAGCAGCAGGCGCTCGGTGCTGGGTTCCTGGATGTATTTGATGATCACGCGATCGAAGTGGTTGCCGTCCCAGCCCTGCCAATAGCCCGGGTTGCGCTTCAGCACGGCCTGCTGCGACTGAGTATAGGAATCGAGCATGTACGGCCCGGTGCCGACCATGTGATCGCGCAGATAGGCCTGGCCCCAGTCGCCGTCCTTCTGATTGTCCTTGATCGCCTTGGGCGAGATCATCTTGACCGTGTACATGCCGGCGAAGGCGGAGAGAAAGCTGTCCGACGGCGCGCTCAGCTTGATCACGACGGTGCTGTCGTCGGGCGTCTCCATGCTGGCGATCGGCGCGAGCGCATAGGCGATGCCCTGTTTCACGGCGACCTGACGCTCGATGTTGAACTTCACCGCGGCCGCATTCAGCGCCTCGCCGTCGCTGAACTTGATGCCCTTGCGAATCTTGAAGGTGTAGGTCAGCCGGTCCGCCGAGATGTCGTAGCTCTCCGCCAGGGCGGGCACGATCTCCAGTGTACCGCCCTTGTATTGCAGGAGCGACTCGTAGACGCCGCGCCAGATGAGCGGTGACTGGCCATCGAAGGAGACACCGGGATCGAGGGTCACCGCCTCGGCGCCGGAGGCGACAACCAGCGTGTCCTTGCCGGCGGCTTGAGCGACGCCGCCCCCCATCAACGCGACAGCGAACAGGGCACCCGCCAGCA
>JBGPEQ010000472.1:0-3833 GCA_041482855.1 Dongiaceae bacterium
ATCGGCACCGACGACGAGATCTGGGCCAAGATCAAGGGCAGCGAGGGCAAGGACTTCGATCTGTTCGCCGTCAACACCGCCCAGCTGCAGCGCTACATCGATGCCGGCCTGACCACGCCGATCGATCTCGACAAGGTCCCGAACCAGAAGCAGACCCTGCCGCGCTTCCAGGATCTCTCGAAGGTCACGGGCGTCATGCGCGACGGCAAGGTGCATTCGGTCCCCTATGCCTTCGATTCCATCGGCATCATCTACGATCCGAAGAAGGTGAGCAGTCCGCCGGATTCCATGACCGTGCTGTGGGACCCGAAATACAAGGGCAAGGTGCTCGACTATGACAACGGCGAGCATAATTTCACGATCACGGCGCTGACGATGGGCATCGCGGATCCCTACAAGCTGACCCCCGAGCAAATGGACACCGCGAAACAGAAGCTGATCGACCTGAAGCACAACATCCTCAGCTTCTACACCACGGCGGACGAGGCGGTGCAGCTCTGGCAGAACAACGACGTCGCCGTCATGTTCGCCAACTACGGCCAGCAGCAGGTAAAGATGATGAAGGATGCCGGCCTCGACATCGTCTACGTCAACCCCAAGGAAGGCGCCATCGCCTGGCTCGACACCTGGGCGCTCACCAGCGGCGTGCGGGACAAGGAGCTGGCGGAATCCTGGATCAACTTCGTGCTGCAGAAGAAGATCGGCGAGCAGCTCTCGCAGCGGACCGGATTCGGCAACACCGTCGCGCCGTTCCCGAGCGCCGGCGACAAAGACACCATGGTCTGGCTCGAGTTCGTGGAGGACCCGACCAAGCGCGCCGACCTCTGGAACGAAATCAAGGCCGCGCCGTAGCGGCGGGCCGAACCCCGGCACAATGGAGGGGCGGGTCTAGCACCCGCCCCTGCCGGCGCCTATGAATCAGCGCGAGATCGCCGACGACAGACGCGTCGTCGGAGCGTGGCCCGACGCGCTGCTGACGGTCGCCGCCTGGGCGCTGCCGACGGCCTTCATCCTCGTGCCGTTGCTCCTGTTCCTCACCCTCGGTTTCTTCGAGGTGCAGGGCACGGACATCGCCTATCGCCCGACGCTCAAGAACTACGTCCGCTTCTTCATTGATCCTGGCCTGCTGCGGACCTTCCTCAAGACCTGTCAGCTGGGACTGGAGGTGGCCGCCATCACCGTCGTCCTGGGCTATCCGGTCGCCTATCTTCTGGCCAGCCTGAGCGGGCGCAGAAAATACACCGTCGCCATGTTTTTCGCCGTGCCGCTGCTGATGAGCTACATCATCAAGATCTACGCCATCCGCAGCATCCTCGGCGGCAACGGCTTCCTCAATCGCACCCTGCTCTATCTCGGCATCATCGACGAGCCCTGGACCTTCCTGATCTTCAACCTCAACGCCGTCATGCTGACGCTGGCGATCCTGCTGGTACCGTTCGCGATCCTGCCGATCTTCGTCGCGCTCGAGCGGATCCCCCGCAATCTGCTGGAAGCCTCGGCCGATCTCGGCGCGCGACCCTTGCTGACTTTCCTCACGGTCATCCTGCCGCTGAGCCTGCAGGGTGTGGTGATCGGCGCCTCCCTCACTTTCGTGCTGGCGATCGGCGACTACGTCACGCCGCAGATGGTCGGCGGCATCGAGGGCTTCACCTTCGGCCGCATCATCTACAGCCAATTCGGCTTCGGGAACAACTGGCCGTTCGGCGCCGCCTTGTCGGTCATCCTGCTGGTGCCCGTGCTGATGGCGATCGTGGCCGCCGACCGCGCCGGGCGCGCCCGGTACACGACATGATGCGACTGGCCCTGCCGATGCAAGCGGCGCTGTGGGCCGTGGCCGCCTTCGTGCTGCTGCTGCTCTACGGTCCCCTGTTCCTCGCCATCTTCTTCTCGTTCTTCGCCTTTAGGAGCAACCGGGTCCAGTGGGACAGCTTTTCCTTCAGCGCTTACGCCAAGCTCATGGACAACCAGCGCATCATCGATGCGCTCACGAACACGTTCGTCGTCGGTGTGATCGCGGTGGCGCTTTCGCTCGTAATCGGCACGCTGCTCGCCCTCTACCATCATGCGGGACGCGGCCGCAGCCGCGACCTGCTGCAGGTCGTCATCTACCTGCCGTTTCTCGTGCCGCCGATCGTGACCGGTCTGTCGCTGCTGATCTTCTTCCGCCAGATCGATTTCGAGCGCTCGCTGGTGACGGTCGTCATCGGCCACACCGTGTTCGTGCTCGCCCTCGTCTACCGCAACGTCCTCGCGCGCCTGCAGACGGTGAGCCGCAGCCTGGTGGAAGCTTCGCTCGACCTCGGCGCCAACCGCTGGCAGACCTTCCGCTACGTGCTGCTGCCGCAGCTGATGACCGCCCTGCTGGCCGCCGGCATCCTCGCCTTCGCGCTGTCCTTCGACGAGACTCTCATCACCTTGCTCGTGACGGGCACCAAGAGCACGCTGCCGATGTGGTTGTGGTCGATGATGCGGCTCGGCTTCACGCCCGACGTCAACGCCCTCGTCGCCCTCGTGCTGGCCGGCACCACGCTGCTCTGCCTGCTGGCAACGCGTTACTTGACCAAGCCCTGAATCATCAACGGGAGGATGCCAATGGACAAGAAACTGATCGCCGAAGCCCGCGCGCGCCTCTATAGCGGCGTCATCTCCGACGTGCTCGACGGCCTCGGCAACATGCATCACGCCATGGCGCCGAGCGTGCGTCCGCTCGATGAGAGCCTGGTGCTATTCGGCCGCGCCCGCACCGGCCTCTATATGCCCGTCTATCACGTCGAACCCGGCATCAACCCCTACGAGCACGAAATTGCTCTGGTGGACGACCTCAAGCCCGACGACGTTGTCGTCCTCGCCTGCCCGCCCGGCAACCGTATCGGTCCCTGGGGTGAGCTTTTGAGCACGGCATCCCGGGCGCGCGGCGCTGCCGGCGCGGTGACCGACGGCCTGGTGCGCGACGTCAAGTTCATCCGGGAGATGCGCTTTCCCGTCTTCTGCGGCGGCATCGGCCCGCTCGACAGCAAGGGCCGCGGCATGGTCATGAAGATCGAGGTGCCCGTCGAATGCGGCGGCGTGCGCGTCGCCCCCGGCGACTGGATCTTCGGCGACATCGACGGTGTCTGCGCGATTCCCGCGGATCTGGCGGAGCGCACGGTCACGCTGGCGCTCGAGAAGGTCGCCCACGAAAATACCGTGCGCGAGGAGCTGGCCGCCGGCGAACTCTTGCGTACCGTCTTCGCCCGGCATCAGATCCTGTGAGGACGGATCCTCGCCGTCGAACCGACGCTCGACACGGCGGCGCCCCTGGACGGCCTCCGTCCGCCGTGATCTGATCCCGCGCCGCATTGCGCGGGGGCAACAACAGGGGAAATCATGATCCGTCTCGGCATCAATCCGATCGGGTGGACCAACGACGACGTGCGCTGGCTGGGCGACGACATTCCGCTCCAGGTCTGTCTCGCCGAGGCGCGCCAGGCCGGTTATGTCGGCATCGAGCTGGGCCGCAAGTTTCCGCGCCGCGCGAAAGCGCTGAAGAAAGTCCTCGACCGTCACGATCTCGCCCTCGTCTCCGGCTGGTACAGCGCGCGCCTGCTCGAGCGCAGCGCCAAGGACGAGATCGCGGCCATGCAGGATCATCTCCAGCTTCTCAAGGCGCTCGGCTGCACCGTCATGGTATTTGCCGAGACCACCGGCGACACCGTGCCCTTCGTCTCCAGGCCGCTCTCCGAGCGCCCGCAGCTGACCTCGGCCGCCCAATGGAAGGAACTCGGCCGCCGCATGACGGCGGTCGGCGACTACCTGCGGGACCAGGGCGTCGAGCTGGCGCTGCACCACCACAT
>JBGPEQ010000473.1:0-3819 GCA_041482855.1 Dongiaceae bacterium
CAGCATCGCCGCCCCGCCCCTGAGGGCGAGAGGCCGCCCCGAAGATGCGAGGAACCAGGCCTCGTGCACCATGGTCAGCTCGAGGGGCGTGGCGGGGTTGTCGACGGGCACACGGGCGTTCTCGGCAATCGCCACCATCACGATGGCAACCAGGCCGAGGCCGAGCGAAACGCGCAGGCCGACCGAAGTGCCGAGCAGCGCGATCGCGATATGCGCCAGCGAGGTCGTGCCGACCAGCAGCGAGACCGTGAAGATCACCATCAGCATGGCCGGTTCGGCGAGCGATGCGATCATCAACTCGCGGCTGGAGCCGATGCCGCCGAAGCTGGTGCCGACATCGAGCCCGGCCAGCGCCGTGAAGAAGCGGGCGCCGCCGAGGAGCGCTACGAGTACGATGAGATCGACGCTGGGGCCGAGCAACAGATCGGCCGTGAAGGCGGGGATCAGCGCGGCGCCGAGCCAGATGGCCGCGAAGGTCAGGTACGGGACGGCGCGGAACAGCCAGGAGGCGCTCTCCGCCACCACCGCCTCCTTGCGCAGCAGGCGCCAGAGGTCGCGATAGGGCTGCCGGAGCGGCGCCCCGCGCTTGCCCGTGAGCCGGGATTTCACGAGCCGCACGACGCCCGTGAGCGCCGGCGCCACGGCGACCACGAGGACCCCGTGCAGCAACTGCAGGACCGCAGACTCGAGCCAAGGGGCGGCGTTCATTGCGTCACCGCGACGATGGCGAGCAGGAACGACAGGGCCGCGAACATGAAGGTGAGATAGCGGCGGATGGTCAGGAACTGCAGCCCGTTGATGCGCTCGGTGAACCAGCCGAGGCCGTCGGCCACCGGCGCGTACAGCCAATCCCAGATGAGATCGCGGACCCGCACCTCGAGGCGGGCCGGGCGGCGATCGCCCGGCGCCGGCATGTCCACGCGCTCGCTGGCCTGGAACAGCGCGGGGCCGAACACGCGGCGCAGCGGCTGCGACAGGCTGTCGGCGCTGTATTGGGTCTGGGGCCGCGGATCGGGGAAGCCGCAATCCCAGGCCGGCGCCCGTCGCACGCGGTTCGAGGCCAGCCGATGCACCGCCAGCACGACGATGGCCGCGAGCCCGGAGACGGCGACGAGGATGACGATGCCGCTGTAGCTGCTGGCGCTGTCGGGCAGCGGCACGAACCACAGGAAACTCGCGATGCCCTGGCGCGGCACGGATTGGCCGAGCAGGAGATCGGTCACGGGCGTGATGACCTCGACGACTGCAAAGGGCAGCACGCCGAACAGCACGCAGGCCGCCGCCAGCAGCACCAGCGCCGCCCGCATGGAGGGCGAAGCCTCGACCGCTTCGGCGGCCGCTGCCGAGCGCGGGCGTCCGAGAAAAACGATGCCGTAGGCGCGCACGAAAAGCGCGGCCGCAAGCGCGGCCGTCAGGGCCAGCAGCGCTCCGATGACGGCGATGCCGAACTTCAGCGCCCATTGCGGCAGGTGCGCGCCGGCCAGGATGGCCTGGAACGTCAGCCACTCCGACACGAAGCCGTTGAGCGGCGGCAGCGCCGACAGCCCGGCGGCGCCGATGAGCATGGCCACCGCCGTCACGGGCATGCGGTGGATCAGCGCGCCCAGCCGCTCGATATCGCGCAGGCCCGTGGCGTTCAGCACGGCGCCGGCGCCGCAGAACAGCAGGCTCTTCAGCATGGCGTGGCTGACGCAGTGGAAGAGCGCGGCGGTCATCGCCAGCGCGGCAAGGACCGCCAGGCCGTTGGCGCGGAACAGCTGTGCCAGGCCGAGCCCGATGGCGATGATGCCGATGTTCTCGACCGTCGAATAGGCCAGCAGCGTCTTGAGATCGCGCTGGAACAGCCCATAGAGCACGCCCATGACGGCGCTCGCCGCCCCCAGCACGAGCAGGATCACGCCCACCCACCAGCCGACGGGACCGACGAGATCGAACAGCACGCGGATGATGGCGTAGAGCGCGATCTTCGTCATGGCGCCGCTCATGAGGGCGGAGACAGGACTGGGTGCGGCCGGATGGGCGAGCGGCAACCAGACATGCAGCGGCACCAGCCCGGCCTTCGAGCCGGCGCCGATCAGCGTCAGCAGCACCACCAGCACGGAAGCGAGATCGGCGAGGTGGCCGGCGCGGATGGCAGCGAAGCTGTAGTCGCCGGCCACCCCCGCCAGCAGGCCGAAGGCCAGCAGCAGCGCGGCCGTGCCCGCGCTCGCCATGACCAGATAGACATAGGCCGCCCGGCGCGTCTCGTCGGCGCGATGGTTTGCCAGCACCAGGAACCAGGAGGCGAGCGACATGAACTCCCATGCCACCAGGAAGGCGAAGGCATCGTCGGCGATCAGCACGAGCACCATGCCCGCCAGGAACAGCGGATAGAAGGCGAGCACGCGCGCCGGCTCGGTTCCATGATGGCCGTAGCCGATGGCGAACAGGCTGACGGCGGGCACGGCGAGTCCGAGAATCAGCAGGAAGAAGGCCGACAGCCGGTCGAGCCGGAAATGGGTCTCCAGCTGGAAGTCGCCCGCGAGCGACGGCAGGCCGATCGGCAGGACGAGGGTCGGATCGCCGCCGGCCGCCGGCGCCAGCAGCTGGCACAAGGCGGTCCCGCCGGCAGCCAGCAGCGCCGCGATCGCGATGACATAGACGATGGGCCCGGCCGCTGCCCACCGATTGCCGAACAGGCCTATCAGCGCGGCGCCAAGCAGGCCGGCGACGGCCCCGACGATGAGAAGGAGCGGCGGCACCCTAGAAGTCCAGGTCGGCGTAATGCGCGGGCGGTGTGATGCCCGGCAGCTGGTCGACCAGCAGCGGGCGGAAGCTCGGCCGCGACTTCACGCGCGCGTACCAGTCCTTGGCGCCGGCATGCTGCTCCCACGGCACGTCGCCGATGTAGTCGAGCGTGGAGAGCTGGGCGGCGGCGCTCATGTCGGCCAGAGAGAATTCGTCGCCCGCCAGCCAGCGCCGGCGGTCGACGAGCCAGCCGATATAGTCGAGGTGGTAGTGGATGTTGGAATTGCCGGAGCGGAGCGCCTGCGAATCCGGCCCGCCATTGCCCTTCAGCCGGCGCAGGATCTTCTGATCGAAGAGGTTGGCGGTGACCTCGCGATTGAACTTGGCGTCGAACCAGGCGGCCAGCCGCCGCACCTCGGCCCGCGCCGCCGGCGTCGCCCCCAGGAAGCACGGCGCCGGGTGGACCTCCTCGAGATACTCGGCGATGGCGGTGGCGTCGCCGATGGCGGTGCCGTCTTCCTCCACCAGCACGGGCGTCTCGCCGGCATGGTTGAGGGCCAGAAAGCCGGCGCGCAGCTCCCAGGCGTTCTCGGCCTGTAACTCGAACTCCAGGCCCTTTTCCTTCAAGAGGATTCGCAGCTTGCGGGAGGCCGGCTGCAGGCAGAAATGATAGAGGAGACGCATGGGCCGGCAGTCTACTCAAAGCGCGCGGCGGTGAAACGGCTTTTCGCGCGCGATTGCGGGAATGCCGCGGGCCAGCCCGCAGGACACTGGGACCGGCTCGTTGCGTCCTTCGTCCCTCGACAAGCTCGGGATGAGGAAGCTCAGGATGAGGTTCTTCTTTGTGCCACCAAAATTCCCCCTCATCCTGAGCCTGTCGAAGGACGCACGGCAGCGGTGCCATCCGCTGCACGCATTCCCGTGGAAGCCGGCTTCCGTCGCGTATCCGACATGAAATTGAAATGAAATCTGATGCGGAACCCGCATAGAGATGTACGCTCTCGCGCTTCGCGAGCGGCGGCGGCACCTGGGCGATCGCCCTTCCGCCAGCTTCGTTTCGATCCACCGACGTCCTGCAGAAGGACCAGCTAC
>JBGPEQ010000474.1:0-3809 GCA_041482855.1 Dongiaceae bacterium
GTCGAAGTCCTCGCCGCCGAGGAAGGTGTCGCCGTTGGTCGACTTCACCTCGAACACGCCGTCGCCGATCTCCAGGACGGAGATGTCGAAAGTGCCGCCGCCGAGATCGTAGTCCGCAATCTCGCCGCTGCCCTTCTTCTCGAGCCCGTAGGCGAGGGCGGCGGCCGTCGGCTCATTGATGATGCGCAGCACTTCCAGGCCGGCGATCTTGCCGGCATCCTTGGTGGCCTGGCGCTGGGAATCGTTGAAATAGGCGGGGACGGTGATGACCGCCTGGGTCACCTTCTCACCGAGATAGTTCTCGGCCGTCTCCTTCATCTTCTGCAGGATGAAGGCGCTGATCTGCGAGGGCGAATATTTCTTGCCATGGGATTCGACCCAGGCGTCGCCATTGTCGCCGGTGACGATCTGGTAGGGCACCAGGCCCTTGTCCTTCGTCGTCATGGGATCGTCGTAGCGCCGGCCGATCAGGCGCTTGATGGCGAAGAAGGTGTTTTCCGGGTTGGTGACGGCCTGGCGCTTGGCGGCCTGGCCGACCAGCCGTTCGCCCGAGTCGGTGAACGCCACCTGCGATGGCGTGGTGCGCGCACCCTCGGAATTTTCGATGACCTTGGCGTCCTTGCCTTCCATGACGGCGACGCAAGAATTGGTCGTGCCGAGGTCGATGCCGATTACTTTGCTCATATCATCTCACCCTTTCAGCGAGTCCCCTGATCGGCCCTCCGATGAGGCACCGATCGGACCCCTGTTATGGCACCCGGACATATCGCACCGGGCCATGATTGCAGATAAGCCTTTCGGCTAGCGGGGTATATAGGCAGAGGCCGCGTTCGCGCAAGGTTGCCGGCAGGCGGTCGCGGGGCCGAAGAAGGACGCTGGCGGCGCACTGCCGTCCGGGCATCGGCCCCGGCGACGCGTGGCCGATCGTTCGTTAACCGGTTGGTAACCCTAGTATTGCTAAAGAATTGGCCATGGAAATCGATGATTACAACAACTTCGAAAAACCGCTGCTCGGTCGCTACGGCGTCGTCCGGATGTTGATCGCGGTGTGCGGCCTCGTCGGTGTGGGTGTGGCGCTCCTGGGCGGCTTTTCGCTCGGCTCTTCTGCCCTTGCCACCGGCGGCGCCGTACTCGCGCTCATCAGCGTCGGCGTATTCATGCTGACCCGGTTCTTCGAATAGCCGCAGCGGCGGTCCGAGACTAGAACGGAGCCACTCTGCGGCCACGCCGCAGGTCGGACGACTGCGTCCGGCCCTGCTCATGTTGCCCGACCGTCGCGTCGCGCCTATGATTCGCCAACCGCGAAGGCCAATGCCATGAGCGATTCCGGACATTCCCCGCCGGCCAGCCGCGAGTTCGTGATTCGCACGATCCAGCTGCTCATGCTCGTCGATGTCGCCATCGGCGGCGCCCTCGTCCTCCTCGGCCTGTTCGCGTTCGATTTCCCAGGTTTGGCCATCGCCGGAGCTTTCCTGGCGTGCATGGGTGTCGGTCTGGCAGTGCTGTTCCGGCTGCTCGGCCGGCGCGCGCCGAGCTCCGGGCCGACGGCAAGGCGGGACAGACCCCACCAGCTGCGCCGATAGTCACAAGATTTGCAGTTTGACGATGTTTAAGCCACCGGTTCGCCCAAGCCGTTGGTGGCGGGCGCGGCGCCGTTGCCGCCGCAGGGAACGGCGTCCGCCTTGGCGATGGCAACGAGGGCCGGGCGCAGCAGGCGATCGCTGATGGTATAGCCGACCTCCAGCACCTGCACGACCGTGCCGGCGGATTGGCCCGTCCCGGGCACCTCGAACATGGCCTGATGCAGGTTGCTGTCGAACTTCTGCCCGATGGCCTCGATGGGCTTGATCTGGTGGCGATCGAGCGCGGCCAGCAGCAGGCGCTCCGTCATTTCCACGCCGGTGGCGAAACTGCGCAACGCCTCGTCCTTCTCGATCGCGTCCTTGGGGATGGCGTCGAGGGCGCGGCGCAGATTGTCGGCCACCGGCAACAGGTCCTTGGCCAGGCCCGTGGTCGCGAACTTCAGCGCGTCATCGCGGTCGCGCTGGACGCGCCGTCGCACATTCTCGGTCTCCGCCAGCGCCCGCAGGTTCTGGTCCTTGAGTTCGGCGATCTTCGCGTTGGCATCGGCGAGCGCGCGCTCCAGCTCGATCACGTGCGCGCGTTCGATCTCCGCCGGCGTGCCGTCGTTGTCGACGATCACCGAGAGCGCCTCCGCGCCGTCTTCCGGCGACGGATCCGCTGATGCTTCGTCTCTTTCCTTGTTCTGCGCCATGGTTGACCTCACGCGAGAATGCGGCCGATCACCTGGGCGGTGTAGTCGACCATGGGAATGATGCGGGCGTAGTTGATGCGGGTCGGGCCGATGACGCCGACGGCGCCGACGATCTGTTCGCGGCTGTTGCGGTAGGGGGCGATGATCACCGAGCAGCCGGCGAGCCCGAACAGCTCGTTCTGGGCGCCGATGAAGATCTGCACGCCCTGGGCCAGGTCGGCGGCCTCCAGCAGCCGGACCATCGCCTCCTTGGTCTCGAGCACGGCGAAGAGCGCGCGGATGCGTTCGAGATCGGAGAGTGCGGTGACCTCGTCGAGCAGGTTGGCTTGGCCGCGAATGATGAGGGCGCCGCCCTTCTTCTCGCCGGCCCAGGTGGCAAGGCCGGCTTCGACCACCGTGGAGGTCAGCGCATCGAGCTCGGCGCGATGCTGCTCCAGCTCCGTCAGCACGCCGGAGCGCGCCTCGTTCAACGTGCGGCCGACCAGCCGGGCGCTCATATAGTTGGTCGCCTCGATCAGCGAGGCGGGCGGCAGCCCCATGGGCACGTCGATGATGCGGTTCTCGACCAGCCCGTCCTCGGTCACCATGACCACGAGGGCGCGGCCGGGTCCGAGATGGACGAACTCGATATGCTTCAGCCGGCGCTCCGTCTTCGGGGCGAGCACCAGGCCGGCGCAGCGCGACAGGCCCGAGAGCATGGTGGTGGCATCCTCCAGCACGTCCGCGAGGCTGCGGCCGGCCGCCGCGCATTTGCCGTCGATCTTCTCGCGCTCTTCCTTGCTCAGGCCGCCCAGCTCCAAGAGCCCGCTGACGAACAGGCTGAGGCCGCGCTCGGTCGGCAGCCGGCCGGCGGAGGTATGGGGCGCGTAGAGCAGCCCGGCCTCCTCCAGGTCCGCCATGACGTTGCGGATGGTGGCCGGCGACAGCGACATGGCGAGCCGGCGCGAGATCGTGCGCGAGCCGACGGGCTCACCCGATTCCATGTAGGCGTCGACGATATGGCGCAGGATATCGCGCGACCGCTCGTTGAGATCGGCGAGCCCTGAGCGCGGCTGACCCTCGGGCATCTGCATCCTTCAATCCCGAATTGCCGATGGAATGTAGTGACGCCGCCTATTAGCGTCAACGCTACCCCGCGGCCCTGGACCGGCGGCCGCGCCCGGGTTAGCGTGGCCCGCTCCAATCCAAACAACCCCGCGGGGCCCCGCATGCGACCCTCCGGCCGCGCCGCCGATGCCCTGCGAGCGATCGCCCTCGAGCCCGGCTTCAGCAAATACGCCGAAGGCTCCTGCCTGGCCCGCTTCGGCGACACCCATGTGCTGTGCACGGCCAGCATCGAAGAGCGGGTGCCGCCGTTCCTGCGCAACAGCGGGCGCGGCTGGGTGACGGCCGAGTACGGCATGCTCCCGCGCTCGACCGGCACCCGCACCGAGCGCGAAGCCGCCCGCGGCGGCCAGGGCGGGCGCACCCACGAGATCCAGCGCCTGATCGGGCGCTCCCTGCGCGCCGTGACCCGGCTCGACGGCTTCGGCGA
>JBGPEQ010000475.1:0-3804 GCA_041482855.1 Dongiaceae bacterium
CCTCTCGGTCGAGAGCCACATCCGCATGATGGCGGCGGCCCAGCCCTTCATCTCCGGCGCCATCTCCAAGACCATCAACATGCCGAACGCCGCCACGGTCGAGCAGTGCAAGGACGCGTACATGCTGTCCTGGCGCCTCTGCCTGAAGGCCAACGCGCTCTACCGCGACGGCTCCAAGCTGTCGCAGCCCCTGGCCGCCTCCGTGCTGACCGACGACCTGGACGAGATCGAGGAGATCATCGCAGCGCCGGCGGCGGCCAGGATCCCCATGGTGGCCGAGCGCATCGTCGAACGCGTGATCGAGCGCGTCATCAACATGCGGGCGAAGCGCGAGCGCCTGCCCAACCGCCGCAAGAGCTACATCCAGAAGGCCATCGTCGGCGGCCACAAGGTCTATCTGCACACCGGCGAGTACGAAGACGGCACCCTCGGCGAGATCTTCATCGACATGCACAAGGAGGGCGCCGCCTTCCGCAGCCTGATGAACAACTTCGCCATCGCCATCTCGATCGGCCTGCAATACGGCGTGCCGCTGGAGGAGTTCGTGGAGGCCTTCACCTTCACGCGCTTCGAGCCCTCGGGCATGGTCGAAGGCAACGACGCCATCAAGATGGCGACCTCGATCCTCGATTACGTGTTCCGCGAGCTGGCGATCTCGTACCTGGGTCGCACCGATCTCGCGCATGTGCAGTCGAGCGACGTGCTGCCGGACAGCATGGGCCGCGGCGCCTCCGAGGGCGTGCTGGCCGACAAGCGGTCATCGGAACTCGATGCCTTCAAGCGTTTCGCCAGCACGGGCTATGTGCGCAACCTCATCGTCTTCCACGGCGCCCGCCGCGGCGAGGCGGAGGCCGCCGCCGCGACGACCACCGTGATGGCCGCGGCCGTCAACGGCGGCGCGATCGCGCAGGCATCATCGGGTAACGGCGCGGTGGCGATGGCCGCCGTGTCGCACGGCAACGGCGCCGCCGCCGGCGTCGCCGTCGGAATCGCCCGCAACAGCGCCGTCGAGGCTGTTGCGGTCGACGCTGCATTCGCCGAGGCGTTGGATGACCGCTTCGAGCGTATTCGCGAGGCACGCCTCAAGGGCTATGAGGGCGATGCCTGCGGCGAGTGCGGCAATTTCACCCTCGTCCGCAACGGCACGTGCATGAAGTGCACGACCTGCGGGGCCACCAGCGGCTGCTCGTGAGAGAGCCGGGCAAACGCTGGTCCACGAGGGAGGGGTAGCGCTCTCGCAGTTGTGTTCTCCCTGTGAAAACTTCCGGGTCCGCGTCGACGGCACGGGCCCGGATTTTGTCGGGGAACACGGGGGGCTGAGTGTCGAGGATGGCCGGGGCTTGCCCGGCCGTTTTGTTTGACTAAATATGCAACGCGACGGCTCCGCGAAACCTGGCTGGACGCAATGAATACTCCGAACTTTCGGCAATCGACGACCCTGGCGGGCCCGCCCGACGGCCTCAGCTTCGCGCTGCAGGCGCTGTGGTGGGATGCCAAGGGCGACTGGAACAAGGCGCATGAATGCGCGCAGGCGCGCGACGACGACGACGGCATGTCCGTGCATGCCTATCTGCACCGCAAGGAAGGCGACCAGGACAACGCCGGCTATTGGTATCGCCGCTGCCGCAAGCCGCCGGCGACGGCGGCGCTCGAAGAGGAGTGGGAGGAGCTGGCGCGGACGCTATTGGCGCAGGCGTGACGCGGCTCCTTGCGCGGCGCGTTGCATAGCCGTCGTGCGTCCTTCGACAAGCTCAGGATGAGGGGAAATCTTGGCGGCACAAAGAAAGCGCCTCATGCTGAGCTTGTCGAAGCACGCACCGTGCTGATCCAAGCTTTCGACCAAGTCGGGTGTCAGAAATAGGGCCGGAGTACACGGTCCAACGAAAGAAAAGGCCCGGATGGCAGCGGTGTGCCATCCGGGCAAGTCGCGCGAAGGGAGGATCATTTCGCGCGGAATTGGGACAGTCAAAAATCCGTGGTCGTGCCGGGCGGCGGCGCCGTTTATAGGTCGCCGCCGCCCGGCCCGTGGAGACCGGCGGCGCGCCTCGCGGCCGCGCCGGGGTCGGCGTGGGTTCCCCTCTTACCGACGTTTCCTCTGATCACTGGCGTACTCCCTGTCTAACTTGCCGGCCGACTGTTGCGCATCGGCCGTTGGTTGCCGTTTAGGACGGTCGGGTTCCAACGCTCGTCCTGTTTCTATCAATACAAGTCCCGTGCCAAATCTGCTGCGTTGCACATCAGCGTAATATTTATGCGTTATTTCAAATAGTTAAATAATGCGCGCGCTATTGCGATGCACAATCGGCGATTTCGGGCGATGCCCAATTGGTCGGCAGATGATGGAAATTTTGCCCACCGAAGCGGCGGGCGTTTGCCGCCGGGCGCGCTACCGCTCGGTCCGGTTCCGCCACAGCTCCCAGCGCGTGCGCAAGTGCACGCCGAGGCCGAGGAAGGGCTCGGACGGCAGGCGCTGCGGCTGGCCGAGGCCCTGCATGTCCGCGATCAGCGGATTGTCGACGCCGCAGGCTAGGTCGGCCGCGAGCAGGCCGCCGATCGTGCTCTTGGTGACGCCCGTGGCGTTGCAGCAGACGGCGGCATAGACATCGGACGCCACCCGCCCGAAGCCGGGCGCCGAATTGCGCGACAGCGTGACGAAGCCGGCCCAGCAATGATCGACCGTCACGTTGGGGAGCATGGGAAAGCGGGCGCGGAAGGCCTGCTCGTGGTCGCGCCGCACTGCCTCGTAGTGGGCCGGGCCGATGCGGAAGTCGGGCCGATAGTCGATGTGCTGGCGGATCAGGATGCGGTGATCCCGCGTGTAGCGCATGGTGCAGCCGGCGAAGGCATTGGCCGGCGTGACGCCCCAATCGTCCTCGCCGCCGAGGGCCGCGCATTCCACCGGCGTCAGCACGCGCGTGAGGCTGGCGAAGGCGGCGAAGACCAGCAGCTGGCGCTGGAAATATCCGAACGTCTCGGCAAAGCCATTCGTGCACAGCATCAGCTTGGGCGCGAACAGGCTGCCCTGCGCCGTCTCCAGGCGCACGCCGTTGTCGTGGGCGAGGCGCAAGACCGGCGAGTGCTCGCACAGCGTCACGTTGTCGGGCAGGCTGGCGGCGAGGCCGCGCGTCAGCGCCGCCGGATTCATGAGCATGCAGCCGGGCGTGTAGACGGCGGCGTGGTAATAGGGCGTGCCGATCTCCCGGCGGAGCGCGGCGGCATCGAGCCAGCGATAGGGCTCGCCGAGCGCGTCCAGCTCGCGCGCGAAGGGCTCCAGCACGCGCTTGCGACCCTGCTCCGAGACAGCGGTGTGATACTTGCCGCGCCGGCTCCATTGGCAATCGATGCCGGCCGCCTTCACCGCACGATCGAGATGGTCGACCGCCGCGCGCGACAGCCGCATGAAGCGGTGCGAGCCCTCGAGCTCGACCAGCGAGCTGCCGACATTGTGCGGCAGGTCGATGGCGAAGCCGGAATTGCGCCCGGAGGCGTTCTCGCCGACCTCGTGCGCCTCCAGCAGGACGATGCGGTCGTGCGGCCGGTTCTCCGCCAGCCGCCGCGCCGCCGCCAGCCCGGCATAGCCGGCGCCGACCACCGCCCAATCGGCGCGCTGCTCGCCGCGGAGCGGCGGCTGCGGCGGGCGCGGCGGTAGGATTCGATTCCAGCCGTTGGTCTTGTCGTTCTCGGGGAGGACGCGGATGTCGGTCATGATCTCGGCAATTGTGGCGGAGGCGCGGCGCTCTGTCCAATTTAGACGAATGACTCACGCGGAAACGCGGAGCGAGCTCAATGTCGACTCCGCGTCTC
>JBGPEQ010000476.1:0-3803 GCA_041482855.1 Dongiaceae bacterium
AGCAACGCCGCGTTGATCGCGCCGGCCTCGCCGATGGCGAGCGTGCCCACGGGCACGCCGGCCGGCATCTGCACGATCGAGAGCAGGCTGTCCAGGCCCTTCAGCGACTTGCTCTCCACGGGCACGCCGAACACTGGCAGGGGCGTCAGCGACGCCACCATGCCCGGCAGATGGGCGGCCCCGCCGGCGCCGGCGATGATCGCCTTCAGTCCGCGGCCGCGCGCGCCTTCGGCATAGCCGTACATGCGCTTGGGCGTGCGGTGGGCCGAAATGATGCGCGCCTCATGCGGCACGCCGAGCGCGTCGAGCGTCTCCGCCGCATGGCGCAGCGTCGCCCAGTCCGACTGGCTTCCCATGATGATGCCGACGAGCGGCGAACGCTTGGCCATGTCGCGATTTTCCCCCGATGCGCGCCGGCGAAAGAGGGCGCGATTATAGAGGGGGAAGGGGCGCGCGCAAGCGAGCCGGGCGGTGGTGCCGCGGTCCGGCGAAATGCTAGAAGGGGCGCGCACGGAAACCGGAGGACCGCATGCTGAAGCTCTTCTACTCCCCCAACACCTGCGCCCTGGCCTCGCACATCGCGTTGCAGGAGGCCGGCGCGGACTACGAGGCCGTGCGGCTCGATTTCCGCGCCAACGAGCAGCGCAAGCCCGAATATCTGGCGATCAATCCGAAGGGCCGCGTCCCCGCGCTGGCGACCGACCGGGGGATCCTGACCGAAACCCCCGCGATCCTCGCCTTCATCGCCCAGAGCTTCCCGAAAGCGCGTCTGGCGCCGCTTGACGATCCCTTCGCCTTTGCCCGGGCCCAGGCCTTCAACAGCTATCTCTGCTCCACCGTCCACGTCGCCCACGCCCATCGCCTGCGCGGCCCGCGCTGGGTCGACGCCGGCGACGCCGCCGCCATCGCGGCGATGCAGAAGAAGGTGCCGCAATCCGTCGGCGAGTGCTTCGAGCTGATCGAGCGCGAGATGTTCGCCGGCCCCTGGGTGATGGGCGACGGCTACACGATCTGCGATCCCTATCTCTTCACGGTCGCGCGTTGGCTGGAAGGCGACGGCGTCGACTCCGCCCGCTTCCCCAAGGTCCGCGACCACCGGCAGCGCATGTCCGAGCGCCCGGCGGTGACGACGGTCCTGGCGGAAGAGCGGGCCTAAACGAGCGAGCGCGGAAAACGCCGATGGATATCGCAATCGAACAGGCGCCGGCGCCGACCCCCGAGGTCGTGGAGCTGCTCACTGAACTGGACGCGGCACTGTCAGGCCCCTACGCCGCCGACCAGCGCCACGCCCTGTCGATCGAAAAACTGTTCCAGCCAGACGTGCGCTTCTTCGTGGCCCGCGCGGATGGCGTGGCCGTGGCCTGCGGCGGCGTCGCCTTCTGCGACGGCTATGCGGAAGTGAAGCGCATGTACTCGAAACCGTCGGTGCGCGGACGCGGCGTGGCGAAAGCGCTGCTGCGCCGGATCGAGGCGGCGGCGCGCGCCGCCGGGGCGACGCTCCTGCGCATCGAGACCGGCCTCTATCAGCAGGAAGCCCTGCGGTTCTATGAAGGCGCCGGCTTCCGGCGCTGCGGGCCGTTCGGACCCTACGCCGAGATGCCGGCGCGCGCGATCGAACTCAGCCTCTTCTATGAGAAGGCGGTGTAGCCGGCTATTTCCCTTGGCCGTCCGGCTCTACGGCACGCTCGCGGCGATACGCCTCTTTCGCCGGGCGACCCTGTAAGCTTTCTATCCATCAATTCTAACGAATACTTTAATCAACTCCATGAAATAACTGTCCCCTGTAGAAAAAGCCCTTCTGCTCTTTTCGGGGTACGCCATGGGGACTGTAGAAACCGCTTCGCCTACTTGGCGACAGCACCTTAACATCAAGGGCTACGTAGCCTTCTTCGCCTTGTGCGCCGGGCTGTCGGCGGCGGTCGGCTACGGCTTCTACGGCTCCAACCTCAGTTGGTTCAAGATCAACAAGGGCGAGGAGAAGACGGCGGCCCTCCAGCTCGTTAACGCCTTCGTAACGACCTACTCCGACGTCCGCGGCCATTTTCTCGCCGGCGAAGCACCGGTCCCCGCGACCTTCCGCGCCCATGCGATCGACAAGTTCAACCAGTCCAGCACATCCGAGAGCGCGCTGCGGCTCTCCATGGTCGGGGTGCGCGGCCGCGAGATCGTTACGCCGCCGGCCGATGAGACGACGGCCGCTGCGATCGTCGCGTTCCTGTCGGAAGCCGTGCCGGCGCCGACCACCCAGTTCGCCGAAGTGAACGGCGAACCCGTGCTGCGGACGATCTATCCCTCCGTCGCCAGCCAGCAGAGTTGCGTCGATTGCCACAACAAGCTGCAGGCGGGCCGGCAGCAGTGGAAGCTCAACGACGTGATGGGCGCCTTCGTCGCGGAGGTGCCGGCCGGCCCGTTCCTGGCCCAGGCGCGCTACGATGCGACGATCACGGCTTTGCTCGTTTTCCTCGTCTCGACGGGCATCGGGTCCTATCTCTTCTTCAGTCATGCGGGACAGCTCGCGCGCCGCGCCGAGTCCGAGGTGACGCTTCGCGTGGCTCACGAAGACCTCAAGGCAGCGGTCGATAAGCTCGGGACACAGGAACGGCTCGCCGCGATCGGTCAGATGGCGGGCACGGTGAGTCACGAGCTGCGCAATCCGCTCGGCGTCATCCGCAGCTCCATGACGGTGATCCAATCGATGACGGCGGGCAAGCAGCTCGGCGTCGAGCGCGCCCTCGAGCGCATCGATCGCAATATCGATAGATGCACCAAGATCATCGGGGAGCTGCTGGACTTCACCAAGCCGAGCGAGCTCATTCGCGAGCCGGTTGCGGTCAATTCGTGGCTTGGCGCAATCCTGGACGAGTACGCGCTGCACAGTGGCATCACGATCTGCCGCGAACTGCAGCCGGATTGCGAGGCCGCGATCGATACCCATCGGTTCGAACAGGTGATCATGAACCTGCTCGACAATGCCTGTCAGGCCCTGACGGACGGCAAGTGGGAGCCGCCCGCGGTCCGTGAACGCCTCATCACCGTGCGCTGCGAGGCGACCGGTCCGCATGTCCGCATCTCCGTGGCCGATACCGGGCCGGGCATGCCGCCGGACGTGGTGACCAAGATCTTCGAGCCGCTGTTCACGACGAAGAGCTTCGGCACCGGCCTCGGGCTGCCCACCGTCCGCAAGATCGTGGAGATGCATGGCGGCACCATCGATGTGGCCAGCGTCGTCGATCAGGGCGCGACTTTCACCATCTGGATCCCGCGGCAGGCCGCGGCGGCCCAGACCGGGCCGGCCGCGCGCCCGGAAGCCGCGGCCTGAGATCGTCGGCGAGAAACCGGCCATGGCCGAGCGCTAGGCGGCGTCTCTCTCCTCGCGCCTATCCGAACCTCTACTGTCTCTAACCCCTCATCCACTCCGTGTCATTCCTGCGAAAGCGGGAATCCAGGGCAACTAGCTCGTCGCTTGCCCGGGATTCCCGCTTTCGCGCTAGGGGATGCACACATCTCCAGGGAACGCCAAGAAAGCACTCCCTCTCCCCTTGCGGGAGGGGGGTAGGGGGAGGGGCTGCGCGCGGGAGCGCGCCCAGAGTCCGATCTCACAGATGCACCGGCGATGGAATCGGATGCCGGCTCGCGTCGTTGTTGCGAGCGCAATCTGGTCCCTGCCATTCACGCCCGGATTCCGCACCAGCCGATTCATGCGCGCCTGCCGGCGCGAAACCCCTCCCCCAGCCCCCTCCCGCAAGGGGAGGGGGAGCTTTCTTTCTGCATCGCCCGGAGATGTGTGAATCTCCTAGCGCGAA
>JBGPEQ010000477.1:0-3792 GCA_041482855.1 Dongiaceae bacterium
CCGCCATCTCCAGCAGCTTCTCCTCCTTGGTCGTGCGCAGCATGATGATGTCGACATAACGCGACAGCACGCGCGCGGTGTCGGCCACGGTCTCGCCGCGGCCGAGCTGGGAGCTCTGCTGGTCCAGCATGATGACCTCGCCGCCGAGCTGGCGCATCCCCAACTCGAACGACACGCGCGTGCGGGTCGACGGCTTTTCGAAGATGAGCGCCAGCGCCTTGCCGGCCAGCGGCCTGGCTTCGCCGTTGGGCGGCTTGCCCTGCTTGTAGGCGGCGCCGACCTCCAGCATGCGGCGCAACGCCGGCCGCTCGATCCGATCGAGATCGAGGAAATGCCGCACCGGCGCGGCATTGCGTTTGCCCATCTCAGGCCGCTCCGCGCGCCGCTGCCGGCCAAACCGCGCACACCTTGTCGAGAATCGCCAGCGCTTCCTCGACATGGCCCTCCTCGACGATGAGCGGCGGCAGCACGCGCACGGCATTGTCGCCGGCGCCGACCGTGAGCAGCCCGGCCGCGCGCAGCCGGTTGACCATGTCCGTGTTGGGCACCGCGCATTTGAGGCCGAGCATGAGGCCGGCGCCGCGCACATCGACGAAGAGGTTGGGATAGCGCTTCACCAGCGCCTCCAGCCGCGCGCGCAGCAAGCGGCCCATGCGCTCGACATTGGCGAGGAACCCGTCGGCCAGCAGGATATCCAGCACGGCATTGCCGACGGCCATCGCGAGCGGTCCGCCGCCGAAGGTGCTGCCATGGCTGCCGGCGGTGAGCGCCTTCGCCGCCTTCTCCTTGGCCAGGCAGGCGCCCATGGGGAAGCCGCCGCCGATGCCCTTGGCGGTGGCGACGATGTCCGGCTCGATGCCCGCCCATTCATGGGCGAACAGCTTGCCCGTCCGCCCCATGCCCGATTGCACCTCGTCGCAGAACAGCAGCAGGCCGAACTCGTCGGCCACCTCGCGCAGCGACCGGAGATACTCCGCAGAGGCCGGCCGCATGCCGCCCTCGCCCTGCACCGGCTCGATCAGGATCGCCGCGGTCTCGCCGGTGATGGCCGCGCGCAATTCGTTCATGTTGCCGAACGCCACCTTGTCGAAGCCGCCGACGATGGGATCGAAGCCCTTGAGGTGCTTTTCCTGCCCGCCGGCCGCGATGGTGGCGAGCGTGCGGCCGTGGAAGGCGCCTTCCACGGTGATCACGCGATAGCGCTCGGGCGTGCCGTTCTCGTCGTGATATTTGCGGGTCATCTTAAGGCCGCATTCGATGGCCTCGGCGCCGGAATTGCAGAAGAACACGCTGTCGGCGAAGCTCGCCGCCACCAGCCGCTCGGCCAGCCGCTGCTGGCCGGGGATTTGGTACAGGTTCGACAGATGCCAGACCTTCTTGGCCTGCTCCGTCAGCGCGGACACCAGATGCGGGTGGGCATGCCCGAGCGCGGTGACGGCGATGCCGCTGGCGAAATCGAGATAGCGGCGCCCGTCGGTGGCGAAGAGATAGGTCCCCTCGCCGCGCTCGAAGGCGATCTCGGCCCGCTGATAGGTCGGCATCACCGCTGGAATCACGTGCGGCCTCCTCGTCCTGCAACGGAAATCGATGACGCGTCCCGAACCGGCGCTACGCCAGGGTCGAGCCTCGATCAACCCGTCATTGTCCCGTAGAAGGCGGGACTATCGGAAGAAACGGCCGGACTGTCAACGGACCGCCCCGTCGCGGCAACGCTGGACGCTGTTCCCGACCAGCTCCGGAAGCCGGGAAATCTCATCGAAGATGAGATCGGGCGCCAGCGCCTCCAGCTTCGCGCGATAGGCGGCGGCGCGCGCGTGGCTGCCGCCGACGAACGCGAATACCCGCATGCCCGCCCGCTGCGCCGCCTCGATGCCGGCCGCGCTGTCTTCGATCACCAGGCAGGCCTCCGGTGTTACCGCCATCCGCTCGGCGGCATGCAGGAACAGGTCGGGCGCGGGTTTCCCCCGCGCGACCATGGTTGCACTGAACAGATGCGGCACGAACCGCGACAGCAGTCCCGTCACTTCGAGCGAGAAGCGCAGCCGCTCGGTCTGACTCGACGACGCGACGCAGCGCGGGATCGCCAGCCGGTCGAGCGTTGCGACGATGCCGGGAATCGGAGTCAGCTCCCGTCGATAAGCCTCGAACAGCTGTAGCCGCATCCTTTCGAGGCGATCCTGCGACAGCTCGAAGCCGAGCTCGTCGCGCAGCACCGCCTGCATGGAAGCCAGGCTGCGGCCGAGGAAGCGCTCATAGGCCAAGGCCTCGTCGATGACATACCCGACCTCCGCCAAGCCTTCGAGCAGCACGCGCATGGCAAGGGGTTCGCTGTCGACGAGGACACCGTCGCAATCGAAGATGACGAGCCGGATGTCCGACATGGGCACTGCTCAGTTCATCCAGCAGGTGCCGCCGTCACCAGCAGGTGTAGCCGCCGTCTGCCAGCACGATGCTTCCCGTCAGCAGGCTCGCGGCCTCCGAAGCGAGGAAGAGGACGACGGACGCGATCTCGTCGGGCTGACCGACGCGATGCATCGGCGTCATCTCGAGCCAGGTCTGGTACATCGCCTTGTTCTCCTCCATGCCGAAGCGGGTGAGCGGCGTCTCGATATAGGTCGGAGCGACGGCATTGACGCGGACGCCGCGCGCCGCCCACTCCGCCGCCAGCGACTTCGTGAGATGGTGCACGGCGGCCTTCGAGGCATTGTAGAAGGCCTGGGGTTGCGGCTTGTTGACGATGAAGCCGGACATCGAGCCGATGTTGACGATCGAGCCGCGGCCGCGCTCCAGCATCTGCCGGCCGAACGCCCGGCAGCACCAGAACAGACCGTCGAGGTTCACGTCCATGTGGAAGCGCCAGTGTTCGTCGCTGGTATCCTCGGCCCCTACGTCGCTCTTGGCGACGCCGGCGTTGTTGATAAGAATGTCGACCGCGCCGTGCTCGCGCTTGATCTGCGCCGCCGCCGCATCGACGGCGGCCGATCGAGTGACGTCGAGCTGAATGCCGGCGACGTCGAGACCGAGCTTCCTGAGCTCGGCCGTCGCGTTGGCGGCGCGATCGGGCATCAGTTCGGCGATCACCACCTTCGCGCCCGCCTCGGCCAAGGCCTGCGCGCAGGCGAAGCCGATGCCCTGGCCGCCGCCGGTGACGACGGCGACGCGGCCGTCGAGCTTGTATTTCTCCAGATACAAACTGCGCCTCTTCAATGAGCCTGATGGGAGGCGGGACGCATGTCGGCGAGCGGGTGCCGCTGCAGCCGCGGCAATGAGCGCCCGTCGGCATCGAACAGGTGGCAGGTCTCGGGGTCGATCCCGACGGCGACACGATCGTGCACGCGCGTGGGAATGTCGCCGTCGGCCTGAACCACAAAGAGAGGTTCACTCGCCGCGCGGATGTAGAGATAGGTCTCGCCGCCGAGCCTTTCGGCCACAATGACGTCGCCGGCCAGCTCACCGTTGTCGCTGGGCTTCAGATGCTCGGGGCGGACGCCGAGCGTCGCCTTGTCGCCGGGCCGCAGGGCCCCGGCGGCGACCGGGACGCGGACGTCGCGGCCACCGGGCAGAGTGACGGTGACGCCATCGGGGCCGGCCGCGCGGACCTGCGTGGTCAGAAAGTTCATCTTCGGCGAGCCGATGAAGCCGGCGACGAAGAGATTGACGGGGTGATGGTAGAGCTCGAGCGGCGATCCCGCCTGCTCGATGTTCCCGGCATTCAGGACGACGATCTTGTCGGCCAAAGTCATCGCCTCGATCTGGTCATGGGTGACGTAGATCATCGTCGTCGCCAGCGAC
>JBGPEQ010000478.1:0-3783 GCA_041482855.1 Dongiaceae bacterium
CGACGGCAACGACACCATTTCCGGTGGCGCCGGTAACGACGTGGTCTTCGGCCAGGGCGGCGACGATCTGATCTCCGGCGGAGACGACAACGATACCCTCCACGGAGACGGTGGCAACGATACCTTGGCCGGTGGGGTCGGCGATGACTCGCTTGACGGCGGCGCCGGATTCGATGTCGTCGTCTTCGCCGATCCGGCGGGTGTAAACGTCGATCTTGGTTCGGGAGTCGCTACTGCCGAAGGGGCCGACACGCTGGCCGGCTTCGAGGGGATCGAAGGTGGCGTCGGCAAGGACACGCTTACCGGCGACGGCGATGACAATCTGCTTCTGGGCGACGGCGGCGACGACAGTCTCGCGGGCGGACTGGGAAATGACACGCTCACCGGTGGGGCGGGTAACGACGATCTGGACGGCGGCGACGGCTTCGACACGATCGCGTTTGACGTTGCCGCCGGCTTCTACGTCAACCTGGGCCTCGGAACGGCGTCGGTCGAAGGCGACGATACGCTCATCAGTATCGAAGCCGTGCTCGGCGGTGCCGGCGACGACACGTTGATGGGTGATGGTGGGGCAAATCTGCTATCGGGTGCCGAAGGTGGCGACGAAATCTCCGGAAGTTCCGGCAATGATACGCTGGCCGGCGGCGCAGGCAGCGACGATCTCGACGGCGAAGACGACGACGACGACCTTGCCGGCGACGAGATCTATGCGACCTCGTCGCTGTTCCAGGGTTCTCTCTATGGCGATGACGATACCGTCGCCGGCGGAAGCGGCAAGGATCGCATCGCGGGCGACCAGATGACTGCAGTGATTTTGGCAGAAGGCGCCCTGATCATCGGCGGCAACGACTCGATCGACGGCGGCATCGGTAATGACACGATCGCCGGAGATCAGCTCAGCGCAGAGACCCATGGCTTCTCGGCGAGTATCCTCGGCGGCAGCGACACGATCGCGGGCGGCGATGGCAACGATGATATTGCCGGCGATCAGTCGAGCGCGTCGATCTTCCTGTCGTTCGCGACGATCGGGGGCGGGGCGGATTCAATCGACGGCGGCAGCGGAAGCGATACCTTGGCCGGGGATCAGTCGACCGCCCAGACCTTCGACTTTCTCGGCGGCATCGACGGCGGCAACGACACGCTGCATGGCGGCGGCGACAGCGACGTCATTGCCGGCGATCAATCGGTTGCGACGACCTATGGGGGCTTCTCCAACATCCGGGGCGGAGACGACATCATCGATGGCGGCGACGGGGATGACATTATCGCCGGTGACGGTTTCTCCGCATCGGCGCTCAATCCCTACTTCACCGAGTTCGTCTATGGCGGCAATGATTCCATCGACGGCGGCGCCGGCGATGACACGATTCACGGCGACTGGGTCTCTGCGTCGGCCGACGGTATCTTCGGCGGCAATGACACGATCGCCGGCGGCCTCGGGAATGACAGCATCGACGGCCAGGGCGGCAATGACCGGCTCGACGGCGGCGCGGGGCTGGACACCCTAACGGGCGGCGAGGGAAGCGATACCTTCCACTTCCATAACCTCGGCGACGGCGTCGATACCATCACCGACTTCACCACCGGCTCGGGCGGCGACGTGCTGGATATCGCCGATCTCCTCTCCGGCTTCGTCGGTGGCGTGTCCAGCCTCGGTGACTTCGTGCAATGCGACGCGGGCGGAGGCAACACCACGGTCAAGGTCGACGCCGACGGCGCGGCGAACGGCGAGAATTTCACCGATGTCTGCGTGTTGACGGGTGTCACGACGACGCTGACCGACCTGGTCGCAGGCGGGAATATTCAGCCTGATGGCGGATAGCGGAGGGGCGCCCCTTATCTTCTTAAGCCACCGTCGCGGCTAATTCGGCCCGGTCAACCGAGCTTCTGCCACTCGGCCCAGGAGATGTCGCGGCCGGGGAAGGCGACGCGCTTGAAGGGCCAGCGGTCGCGCAGCCAGCCGCGGAACGCCACGCCGAGCCGGTCGTCGAGGCCGTCGGCAAGCGCGCTGGTGCGCACCCACCAGAACGCCTTGGCATCGAAACCCGGCTTGTCGCTCGGGTAAATGTAGCAGCAGCCGAGGCAGACCGACTCGCCGGCGGACACTACCGTGTAGGCGAAGGAGCGGCGCAGCCGAAATTCACGCTGGTGCCAACCGAGATCTACGAGGTCCTCTTCCAAGGTCAGGCCCGTCGGCCATGTGCCGTCAGGATTCATCGTGCTCTTGAGCCGCGCCTCGCTCGACATGACGGCGTCATAGTCCTTGACGAGATCATTGACGGTGAGCATGCGCAGATGAAATCCGGCCGCCTCGAGCCGAAGCGGCACCTGGAAATCCGCCGGCACGAACTGCTGCCAGTACGACATGAACGCCACCCCTACAGCGCCACGATCACCGGCACGCCGAGGACAATGCCGTGGAGGAAGATCAGAGCGATATAGAGGATGCCCGCGAGCATGATCCGCCACCAGCCGATTTCGGCGATCTTCAGTTCGTTGCGGCTGGTGAAGACGGCGGCGAACGGGATGTTCGAGGTGACGGCCGCGAAGCGCTGCCAATCCTCGGTCGGCCAGGTTCGCTGCTTCTTGGCATCGAGCATGCGCGTGCCATAGAGCGCCAATAGTGCCAGAGAGGCGAAGAAGACAATCGAGGCGAGATCGCCGCTGACGATGAGATGCACGACCGCCCACAGGCCGATGCCCCACATCAGCGGGTGGCGCGTGATGGCGAGAACGCCGGGAGCGGGCCGCTCGGTGGCCAGCGTCCTGCCCTGCATGACGGCCGTCGGATTGCGCTGGGTGTAGCCGCCAACGAACAGCAGCAGCGCCAATGGCATGACCACCAGCGGAACGATGATGAGGAGCGGGGGCGGCCACCACAGCTGGATCGGATCATCGATCGTCGAATAGGCGCGGATCAGCCACGCAAGCAGGATAAGCGACACCGCCGAATAGAGCATCACATAGGCGCGCTCACCCAGGCGGGCCACGAGATCGTCCCGCACCCAGGTGCTGGAGATGCCGAAATGGCTGCCGACGAACACGACGGCGGCGATGAGCAGTTCGTAGATCGTGCCGGTCATAGGAAGCTATCAGCTGTCAGCTTAGGATATTCCATCGCTTAGCTCCATCCATTGCGCCGATCCGCATAAGCACCCGGGCGAAAACCAAAAGCTGATAGCTGACAGCTGAGATCTGACAGCTCTCACGGCACCGCAATTCCGCGCTGGCGGCAGGCGGCGGTGAGCGTGTTCTGCAACAGGCAGGCGATGGTCATGGGGCCGACGCCGCCGGGCACCGGCGTGATGGCGCCGACATGGGGGAAGGCCTCGGCATAGGCAACGTCGCCCACCAGCCGGGTCTTGCCGTTGCCGGCATCGACGCGGTTGATGCCGACGTCGATGACGGTGGCGCCGGGCGCGATCCAGTCGCCCCGCACCATCTCGGCCTTGCCGACGGCGGCGATGACGATGTCGCCACGCCGGATCCCCGGTCCTAGCCTCTCCCCGAGGGGGAGAGGGATGCGTGCTGGCGCTCGGCGGCCAGGAGCGTGTTGCGGAGCAGCATGGCGATGGTCATGGGGCCGACGCCGCCGGGCACCGGCGTGATGGCGCGCGCCTTCTTGGCGGCCGACTCGAAGTCGACGTCGCCGACGAGCTTGTCGGAGTCGAGCCGGTTGATCCCGACGTCGATCACCACCGCGCCCTCCTTGATCATCTCGCCGGTGACGACACCGGCCTTGCCCGCGGCCACGCAGAGGACGTCGGCGCGCCGCGTGTGAGC
>JBGPEQ010000479.1:0-3766 GCA_041482855.1 Dongiaceae bacterium
CGCCTCGCCAAGTCGGCCAAGATCGTGGCGACCCAGCTCGGTTTCGTCGACATCGCCGGCCTGGTGCGCGGCGCCAGCAAGGGCGAAGGACTCGGCAACCAGTTCCTCGCCAACATCCGCGAGGTCGACGCCATCATCCATGTGCTGCGCTGCTTCGAGGGCGAGGTCACCCATGTCGAGGGCAGCGTCGATCCCATCCGCGACGCCGACACGGTCGAGACCGAGCTGATGCTGGCCGACCTCGAGAGCCTGGAGCGGCGCGTCGACGCCGCCACCAAGAAGGCGCGCGGCAACGATAAGGAGGCCAAGGACATGCTTGCGGTCATGGAGCCGGTACTGGCCGCATTGCGCGCCGGCAAGCCCGCCCGCAGCGTACCCATCGGCGACGAGCAGAGGCCCCTCTTCAAGCAGCTGCAATTGTTGACCAGTCACCCCGTTCTCTACGCCTGCAACGTCGAGGAGTCGGCGGCGGGGACCGGCAACAAGTGGTCGGCGCTGGTAGCCGAGAAAGCCAAGGCCGAAGGCGCGGCGACGGTCGTCATCTCCGCCGCCATCGAGGCCGAGGTCGCAACCCTGACCGATCCGGCCGAGCAGCGCGAGTTCCTGGCCAGCCTCGGCCTCAAGGAAACCGGCCTGTCGCAGGTCATCCGCGCCGGCTACAAGCTGCTCGACCTCATCACCTTCTTCACCGCCGGGCCGAAGGAGGCCAAGGCCTGGACCGTCCATCGCGGCGCCACCGCGCCCCAGGCCGCCGGAGTCATCCACACCGACTTCGAGCGCGGCTTCATCCGGTCAGAGACCATCTCCTATGAAGACTTCGTGGCCTGCGGCGGCGAGCAGGGCGCCAAGGATGCCGGCAAGATGCGGGCCGAGGGCAAGGATTACGTCGTCCAGGACGGCGACGTCGTGCACTTCCGCTTCAACCTGTAGCCGTCAATCCGCGTCCGCGACGAACTCGACGATCGCGCCGGCGGTCTGGTCGGGCAACACGGCCATGCCGCATTGCGTTGTCGAGAACTTCACGCCTTTGTAATCCAGATAGTCGGCCGCATCGGCGAGGATGAGGACACCGATCCGCATCGCGGCAATCCATGGCTCCGCCCGCCGCGGCAGGTCGATCTCCGGATAGAGCCGCTGCAATCCTTCATGGGTGACGAACAGCAACTCGCCCTCGCCGCAGTCGACCCGCAGCGAGTCGCCGCCGCCGGATACCGCCCCGGCGCCGAAGAGCCGCGCATAGGCCGGCGCGAGATCGCCCGGCCGCTCGACCACGGCGATGACCGCCTTCAGCGAGACCGCGCGGATCGCATGAACGAGCCAGGCACCGTGGCGTATGAGGTCGGGTGTCAGGTGCTGGCAGAAGAACGCGCGCAGGCCCGGCGTCTCCTGCGGCGGCAGGAAAAGGAGCCTGAATGCGGGCAGCACCTCGCCCTCCTCCAGCTCCAGCGCGCGCGTCAGGTCCTTCGGCCCATCGGGCGTGAAGCCGCCGGCCGCCAGCCATTTCGCCGTCTGGTCGTTGTCACGGCTGCGGAAGGCGAGGCCCAGGAGGCCCTCGCGCTCGGCCAGGAACTTGTCGAGATTGTTGGTGAACTGGCTCGGATCGAGGATGCCCAGAAGCTCGATATAGCCCTGCTCCAGCATGATGCAGTAGTTGCCGGTGCCCCAGCCGATATGGCGGCCGCGCGGCGTGAGCCTGAAACCGATCTTCTCCCAGGCGGCGCGCGCCGCCTCCAGATCGCGCACGCCGACGAGCGTGTGGTCGATACCGGTGATCGCGCTATCGGAAATCAATGCACGTCCGACCAGACCTTGCGGTACACGGCATAGAAGCAGGCCGTCAGCACGATCAGGAACAGGATCGTGCCGACGCCGATCCTGTGGCGGGCGTCCAGATTGGGATCGGAAGCCCAGGAGAGGAAATACGCCACGTCATGCGCCATCTGCGGCACGGTCGCCTGGGTGCCGTCGGCGTAGGTCACCGCGCCGTCGCTGAGCGGCGCCGGCATGGCGATCTGAAAGCCGGCGGCGGCGAACCCATGGTTGAAGTTCATGCCCTCGTTCATCTTGAGGCAGGCCGGCGGCTCACCATAGCCCGTCATGATCGCGACGATATGATCCGGTCCGCCCTCGCGCGCCTTGGCCATGAGCGAGAGGTCCGGCGGCAGGGCGCCGTTGTTGGCCGCCCGCGCCGCCTGCTCATTGGGGAACGGCGAATGGAACTTGTCGGACGGCAGTCCAGGCCGCTCGAACATCTCGCCTTCGTCGTTGGGGCCGTCTGTCACCTGCACGGAGGCCGCCACCGCCTTGATCTCGTCCTCGCTCAGCCCGATGCCCGAAAGATGCCGGTAGGCCAAGAGATTCATCGAATGACAGGCCGAACAGACCTCCTTGTAGACCTGGAATCCGCGCTTCAGGGCCGCCTGGTCGTAGGTGCCGAAGATGCTGTTGAAATCCCACTCGAGTTGCGGCATCGGGTTCTTCGCCGCGATGTCGGCAACGCACTGTGCCTGCTCATCCTGGGCGCTGGTCACGCCGGTCCCCAAGACTAGAGCGACGGCGGCACAAGCAGCGACGATGATGCGACGCATCACGTCTTCTCCATCGGCTTGGCATGGGCGCGACCGGGGGCGAAGCCCCCACCCTTGAGCACGGGTTCGCTGATGCTGTGCGGCAGGGGATCGGGGCGCTCGAAGACGCTCAAGAGCGGCATCAGGATGATGAAGTGGAAGAAGTACCAGGCGGTGGCGATGCGTGCGATCACGACGTAGGCGCCTTCCGGCGGCTTGGCGCCGCAATAGCCGAGCACGATGGCGACGCCGAGGATGATCCAGAAGAACCACTTGTAGACCGGCCGGAAACGCGCGCTGCGCACGGGCGAGCGATCGAGCCAGGGCAGCAGCGCCAGCACCAGGATCGAGCCGAACATCAGGATCACGCCCGCCAACTTGGCGGGGACGGCGATGAAGCCCAGCCAGCTCGTGAGCCAGCCGCCGACGAAGTTGTCGGGCGTCGCCCGCAGGATCGCGTAGTAGGGCAGGAAGTACCACTCCGGCACGATGTGCGGCGGGGTCTGCAGCGGATTGGCCTTGATGTAGTTGTCGGGCTCGCCGAAGAAGTTCGGCGCGAAGAACACTAACGCCGCGAAGAAGATCAGGAACACGCCGATCCCGAAATAGTCCTTCACGGTGTAGTAGGGATGGAAGGGAATCGTGTCCTGCGGCCCCTTGATGTCGATGCCCAGCGGATTGTTCGACTTGTGGTGATGCAGCGCCCACAGGTGGAGGAACACCACCGCGAAGATCGCGAATGGCAACAGATAGTGGAGCGAGAAGAAGCGGTTGAGCGTGGGATTGTCGACCGAGAAGCCGCCCCACAGCCACGACACGATGCTGTCGCCGACCAGCGGGATCGCGGAGAACAGGTTGGTGATGACGGTGGCGCCCCAGAAGCTCATCTGGCCCCAGGGCAGCACGTAGCCCATGAAGGCGGTCGCCATCATCAGCAGCAGGATGACGATGCCCAGCAGCCACAGCAGTTCGCGCGGGGCCTTGTAGGAGCCGTAGTAGAGGCCGCGGAAGATATGAATGTAGACGACGATGAAGAACATCGACCCGCCGTTCATGTGGATGTAGCGGATCAGCCAGCCATAGTTGACGTCGCGCATGATGCGCTCGACGCTGTCGAAGGCCATCGTCGTATGCGGGGTGTAGTGCATCGCCAGCACGATGCCGCTGACGATCATCACCACCAGCATGATGCCGGCGAG
>JBGPEQ010000480.1:0-3740 GCA_041482855.1 Dongiaceae bacterium
CAGGCGGCGACTGGCGCGTATGCTACGCCGATATCGAGCTCGGCTACATCGATCACCGTACTCATCGCCTGCTGCGCCGGCCGCGGGCGCGGGCCAATCCGTCGTGACGCCTGTGGATATGTGGACGATCCGCTGCGCGGACCGGCTGCGCTTCCCCCATGTTCCCCTGAAGGAGGGGAACATGGGGAAATGCTCGCCTTCGCCCACATACCCACAGGAGCAACCACCACAGCAGGACTAAATTGATTGACAAAAGTGTCAGCCATGTCTCCGGTCCAAACCGTCAACCATCTCTCCGGTTGCACAGTGAGGGCGTGTGACTCGGTATGGAAGGGACCGCTCAGCGGCCCGCCGTATCCGCCAGCCGTTGCAGGACGAAATTCCGGGCGCTGCGGGCGATCGCCAGCACGATGCGGCGCTGGCGCCAGGGGGCCTGCGGATAGTCCAGCATGCCGCGGTCGGCATCGTAGGCCGCCAGCTCGTAGCCGCGGTCCTCGAGCCAGTCGGCCATGATCTCCGGCGTGGCGCCGAAATCGGTCAGGGCCGGATCGATGGCGACCAGCAGCGCCGGCGGGTTGGCCTTCGTCAGCTGCGCTTCGGTGCCGCGCAAGGCGTTCATCTCATAGCCGGCGATATCCAGATACATCAGCACGTATTTGCGCTTGCCCATGAACTTCTCGAGCCGTATCTGCTCGATGCCGAGCACGCGGTTGGCCAGCTCGCGCGGCAGCGGCGGGCGCCGCCGGCCCGACTTGCTGGTGCCGTCGATGAAGCGGCCGAGGCCCGGCGTCTGTCCGGCCATCAGCGCATGCACGACCACCACGGACCTTAGATTGGCGCCGGCGATGTTCTCGATCAGGATGGCGCGCATGGCCGGGCTCGGCTCGAAGGCGTCGACCCGGCCCGGCGTGCCCACCAGCCTGGCGGCCGGGATGGCGCGCTGGCCGGTGTTGGCGCCGACGTCCAGGACGGAGTCGCCCAGCCGCAGGTAGCGCTGCATGAATTTGAGGTTGTGGCGCTCCGCATCGCCCTCGTAGCGGACCGTGCGCGCCGGCGGCATCGGCGTCTGCGGACGCTCCGGCGCCGCGCCGTTCTCGCTCGACCACAGCCCGAGCCGGCGCAGCGCGCCCCGCAGCGGCTTGCGGTCGTCTTCGTCGTGGCTTTCGCCGCCTTTCGAATGGCGCGTTGACTGCGGTGTTGCCATGCCTTCTCAGCGGCTCCTTATTGGATCTGCGGACGCCGTCTCCCCGTTCGTTAACTTAGGCCCCAGTGCGCCGCTGTCCACAAGAAAATTCGGAAGTCATCGTCACGCCAACCCCATCAGCGAGCGCGCAAAGCTCTCCGCCTCGAACGGCTTCAGGTCGTCGGCCCCTTCGCCGACGCCGATGGCGTGCACCGGCAGCTTGAAGCGCTCGGCCAGGGCGACCACCACGCCGCCGCGCGCGGTGCCGTCCAGCTTGGTCACCACCAGCCCGGTGACGTCGGTCAACTGCAGGAAGATCTCGACCTGCTGATGGGCGTTCTGGCCGGTGGTGGCGTCGAGCACCAGCAGGCAATCCTGCGGCGCCGTCGGATCGAGCTTGCGGATCACCCGGATGATCTTCTGCAGGCCCGCCATCAGGTCGGCCTTGTTATGCAGCCGCCCGGCGGTGTCGATGAGCAGCACGTCGACGCCTTCGGCCTGCGCCCTGGCGAGCGCGTCGTAGGCGAGGCCGGCGGCGTCCGAGCCGGTCTCGCGCGCGATCACCGTGGCGCCGGCGCGCTCGCCCCAGATCTTCAGCTGCTCGATGGCGGCGGCGCGGAAGGTGTCGCAGGCGGCCAGCATCACGCTGCGGCCCTCCTCGCGGAAGCGCTGCGCCAGCTTGCCGATGGTCGTGGTCTTGCCGGTGCCGTTGACGCCGACGACGAGGATGACATGCGGCTTCTTCGCGGGGTCGATCGCCAGTGGCCGCGCCACCGGCGCCAGGATCGCCGCAATCTCCTGCGCCAGAAGATTGCGCACCTCTTCCGGCGTGATCTCCTGCTCGAAGCGGGTCTTGGCGAGGCCGGCGGTCAGCTTGGCCGCGGTCGCCGGCCCGAGATCGCCGGCGATCAGCAGCTCCTCCAGCTCCTGCAAGGCGGCTTCGTCCAGCCGCCGCTTCGTGAAGATGCCGGCAATGCCCGTGGCCAGCTTGGTCGACGAGCGCCCGAGGCCGTCGCGCAGCCGCGCCAGCCAGCCGCGCTTGGGCGCGGCGTCAGTCCGTGCGTCGCTCATGCCGCTAAAGCGGTTTCGCCGTTGCAGGAGACTTGGATTGACGACGTGCGTCCTTCGACAGGCTCAGGATGAGGGTCTTTCTTCGTGCCACCAAAAATCTCCCTCATCCTGAGCTTGTCGAAGGACGCAGGGTGCCCTTGCAGCGCGTCGGACCAGGAAGATACCCGAATCCCGCAATGCTTCGCGACTGAGAGGATTCTGTGGCGGCGCGGACTCTTGATGTCCCCCTCAACCGCGAGGCGAGCGAGGGTAGGGGCGAGAGTCTGTGTCAGCATTCTGTATTTCCGAGAGCGACGCGACCGATCAGTTCACTGTCGCTGGCGCCGGTGATGCGCGCCGTGACCACGGTGCCTGCCGACACCGCCTCTTGCAGGCGAACCGGCGCGAAATGCTCGCAATGGCCGCTGGCGCCGCCGGCGCCGCTCTTCTCCACGAGCACGCGACTCCTCTGGCCGATCCGGCTTGCGAAGAACCGCTGCCGCGCGGCAGCGCCGGTAGCCCGCAGCCGTGCCGCCCGTTCCCGGCGCAGCGTACCCGCGACCTGCGGCATGCGCGCCGCCGGCGTGCCCGAGCGCGCCGAATAGGGGAACACATGCAGGAAGGTGAGGCCGCATTCCTCGACCAGCCGCAGCGAGTTCTCGAACATCGCTGCACTCTCCGTCGGGAATCCCGCGATGAGATCGGCCCCGAACACGATGTCCGGCCGCGCCGCCCGCAGGCGGGTGCAGAGAGCGATGGCGTCGACCCGGCCGTGCCGCCGCTTCATGCGCTTCAGGATCAGGTCGTCGCCGGATTGCAGACTCAAATGCAAATGGGGCATCAGCCGCGGCTCGCCGCCGATGAGACGCACGAGTTCCTCATCGACCTCGACCGGATCGAGCGAGGAGAGCCGCAGGCGCGGCAGCTCCGGCACTTGGGCCAATAGTCGCCGCACCATCTGGCCGAGCCCCGGCCGCCCCGGCAGGTCGCTGCCATAGGCGGTGATGTCGACGCCGGTCAGCACGATCTCGCGCGTGCCGCCTTGGACCAGCGCCCGCACCTGCTGCACGATCTCGCCCATGGGCACGCTGCGGCTGGGGCCGCGGCCGAACGGGATGATGCAGAAGGTGCAGCGGTGATCGCAGCCCTGCTGCACCTGCAGGAAGGCGCGCGTGCGCTCGCCGAAGCCGGCGGCGAGATGTCCGGCTGTCTCCCGCACCGCCATGATGTCGTCGACGACGATGCGCGCGGCGCCGCCATCGGCCAGCCGCCGGAAGCTCTCGGCCCGAAGCTTCTCGGCATTGCCCAGCACGTGATCGACCTCGGGCATGGCAGCATAGCCGGCCGGATCGATCTGCGCCGCGCAGCCCGTGACGATGATGCGCGCGCCCGGCCGTTCGCGCCGCGCCCGGCGGATGGCCTGGCGCGCCTGCCGCTCGGCCTCGGCCGTCACGGCGCAGGTGTTCACGATGATGGCGTCGCCGAGGCCGGCGTCGGCGGCGTGGCC
>JBGPEQ010000481.1:0-3728 GCA_041482855.1 Dongiaceae bacterium
AGGCGCGCCGTCGCCATGCCCGCGACGATCTGCTAGAAACCGGCCGCCGGTTGGTCAAGCGGGAGAACGAACGATGGAGATCAAGGGTCAGGCGGCGCTCGTCACCGGCGGCGGCTCGGGCCTCGGCGCCGACGTGGCGCGGCACCTGGCGCAGGCCGGCGCCAAGGTCGCGGTGATCGACCTGAATGCGGAGGGCGCCGCCGCCGTGGCCAAGGAGATCGGCGGCCTCGCCGTCGCCTGCGACGTCAGTGACGCCAGGAGCGGCGAGGAGGCCGTGGCCAAGGCGCGCGCCGCCCACGGCCCGGCCCGCGTCCTCGTCAACGTCGCGGGCATCCTGATTCCCGGCCGCATCGTCGGCAAGGACGGGCCGCTGGCGCTCGACAAGTTCAGGAAGGTGATCGACGTCAACCTGGTCGGCACCTTCAACATGATGCGGCTGGCCGCCGCCGACATGGCCGACCTGCCGCCGCTGGCCGACGGCGAGCGCGGCGTCATCATCTCGACGTCCTCGATCGCCGCCTATGAGGGCCAGATCGGCCAGGCCGCCTACGCCGCCTCCAAGGCCGGCATCGCCGGGCTGACCCTGCCGGCCGCGCGCGACCTCGCGCGCTCAGGCATCCGCGTGCTCGCCGTAGCACCCGGCCTGATCGCCACGCCGATGATGCTGAACCTGCCGCCGGACATCCAGAAGGCGCTCGGCGATTCCGTGCCGTTCCCGCAGCGCCTGGGACACGCCCATGAGGTGTCGCGGCTGGTGCTGCACATGATCGAGAACACGCTGCTCAACGGCGAAGTCGTGCGCCTCGACGGTGCCTTGAGATTGGCGCCGAAGTGAATCCGAAGCCGCCGCTCAGCGCGCCGCCCAGCCTCGACGACCTCGAGGCCATCGCCGAGGCCGCCTATGCGGGCATCCCCCGCGAGCTGACGCGCCATGTCGACAACGTCGTCATTCGCGTCGTCGACTTTCCCGACGACGAGACGCTCGACGAGATGGGCTGCGAGACGCCGTTCGATCTGCTCGGCCTCTATCGCGGCGTCGATCTCTCGCGCAAGAGCACCTTCGACGTGGTCGCCAACATCGACATGGTCTTCCTCTACCGCCGCCCGCTGCTCGACTACTGGTGCGAGACCGGCGAGGACCTCACGCACCTGGTCCGCCACGTCCTCATCCACGAGATCGGCCACCATTTCGGCCTCTCCGACGACGACATGGAACGGATCGAGGCGGCAGCGGATCGCCCGTAGGCCGGCGGACGCGCATCTCGCGCAGGAGAGCCGCGAGCGCGCGGTCGCTCATGCGCCCGCGAGCAGGCGCTCGACGAACGCCGGCACGACCTGCGTGGCCGGTCCGTAGCAGCGCTCGGCAAACAAGCTGTGTCCTTCCGACGGTTCCAGGTTCAGCTCCACCGTGCGCGCGCCGGCGCGGCGCGCGTCCTGCACGAAGCCGGCGGCGGGGTAGACGGAGCCGGACGTGCCGACCGAGACGAACAGGTCGCAGGCCGAAAGCGCCGCCTCGATGCGGTCCATCTCCAGCGGCATCTCGCCGAACCAGACGACATGCGGCCTCAGCGTTCCGATGCGGCCGCAGCAGGGTGATTTGCTCGAAAGCTCGATGTCCTCTCGCCACTCCTGCACTTGATCGCAGGCGGCGCAGCGCGCCTTGAACAACTCGCCATGCATGTGGATGAGATTGCGGCTGCCGGCCCGATCATGAAGGTCGTCGATGTTCTGGGTGACGAGCAGTATGTCGCCGGCAAGGCGCCGCTCGAGTTCGGCCAGCGCACGATGCGCGGCGTTCGGCGTCACGTTGCCGTTGCGCAGGCTGCGACGGCGCGCGTTGTAGAACGCCTGCACCTTGGCGGGATCGCGTGCGAAGGCCGCGGGCGTCGCCACGTCCTCCAACCGCACCTTGGCCCAGATGCCGTCGACGTCACGGAAGGTGTCGAGGCCGGACTCCTTGGAGATGCCGGCGCCGGTGAGGATGACGACGCGGTTGGCGGTCGGCCCGGTCATGGGCTTGGCACATGGCTGAGCTCGTAGCTGTGTTCGGCCTGGTAGATCGAGCCTTCGCCGCCGGTGAAGCTCTGGAACAGCGTGAAGTGCGTGACCTCGAATTGCGGCGTGCGGAACAGATTGTTGTAGGCGAGGTATTCCTGCAACTTGGCGGTCGGCGGCGCCGATTTCGGGCGCGCCAGCGTGATGTGCGGGTTGAACTTCTGGCCCTCCGGCGGCAGGCCGGCGCGCACCACCGCCGATTCCACCTTGTCGCGCAGATGCCGCAACGCCGGCGATTTCTCGACGCCCGCCCAGATCACCCGCACCTTGCCGCTGTTGCCGAAATGGCCGACGCCGCCGAGGCCCAGGGACAAGCGCGGCGCCCGCACGGCCGCCAGCGAGGCGTCGATATCCTGGGAGACGCCGCCATCGACCTCGCCGATGAAGCGCAGCGTGATGTGGAAGTTTTCCACCGGCACCCAGCGCAACTTGGGCAGGCCCGAGCACAGCAGGCTCAGCTGGAAGCGGACGTCTTCGGGAAGGACGATGCCGATGAAGAGACGCATGGGTCTGTCGTCGTAGCGGAACCGGCCGCGATGTCAGCGCGCGATCGGCCAAAGCAGGGTGGTCCCCGTTAGGGCCGGGGGGCAGCCCTTACGGGCAGGGGTAAGTATATACCTTGTGGATGGCGTCGATGCCGTCCAGCACGGCCTGCGACAATTTTATTTCGCTGCTGGCGATATTGGATTTCAGTTGTTCCATGGTCGTGGCGCCGATGATGTTGGCGGTGACGAACGGCCGGCTGGTGACGAACGCCAGGGCCATCTGCGCGGGGTCTAGTCCGTGCTCGCCGGCGAGTTTCACGTAGGCCGCAGTAGCGGCGACGCCCGGCGGCGTGAGATAGCGCTTGAAGTGCTTCCAGAGGGTGAGGCGCGCGGCGGCGGGCTCGGCGCCGTTCAGATATTTCCCTGAGAGCGCGCCCATGGCGAGCGGCGAATAGGCGAGCAGGCCGCATTGCTCGCGCGCGGCGACCTCGGCGAGGCCGACCTCGAAGCTGCGGTTCAGCAGGCTGTAGGCATTCTGGATGCTGGCCATGCGCGGCCCCCGCCCGGCCTCGGCCAGCGCCAGATAGCGCATCGCGCCCCAGGCGGATTCGTTGGAAATCCCGACCTGGCGGGCTTTCCCGCTCTTCACGACCTCGGCGAGGACATCGAGCGTTTCCGCGAGCGGCGTGCCATCGTTTTCGTTCGAGGGCGCATAGCCGAGCTTACCGAAGGCGTTGGTATCGCGCTCGGCCCAGTGCAGCTGATAGAGATCGACATGGTCGGTCTGCAGCCGCTTCAGGCTGGCGTCGATCGCCGCCAGGATGTGCGTGCGGTTCAGGCGCGGCTTGCCGTCACGGACATAGGAGAAGCGCTGGTCGGGACCGGCCACCTTGGTCGCCAGCACGACCTTGTCGCGTAGCCTTCGCGACTTGAACCAGTTGCCGATGATCTCCTCGGTGCGCCCATATGTTTCTTTGCGCGGCGGCACCGCATACATCTCCGCCGTGTCCCAGAAATTCACGCCCTGGGCGTGCGCATAGTCCATCTGCTCGAAGCCCTGCTCCTGGGTATTCTGCTCGCCCCAGGTCATGGTCCCCAGGCAGATGGCGCTCACCTTGATCTCGCTGCGCCCGAGTTGGCGGTATTGCATGTCTTCCCCTTATTCGATTTTTCTCTACACAAGTGATC
>JBGPEQ010000482.1:0-3728 GCA_041482855.1 Dongiaceae bacterium
GACGAACGGTCTTCATCGCGCTGCGTCCTCCCGAAAATGCGACCCGGCGGCCATTGGAGCGCCGCGCGGACTTGTGCTAGATCAGGTCTCCCTTTAGCGCAGGGCCCGCGATAAGTCACGCCAGGAGCATGCATGCAGCGATCCGATAGCCTGTATATCCGCGGGCACATGGCGCGTTGGCCTCGGCCGGAGCGGCGTCTCGATCGAGTCCCCTCTACCGCGAAGCGGGAGAGGGTTAGGGTGAGGGTGCGTAGAGAGGGGAGAACGAATGCGAGAAAACACACTGCGTCGCCTGTGGAGCGAGGGCAAGGCGGCGGTCAACGGCTGGTGCGCGATTCCCAGCTCGTTCTCGGCCGAGACCATGGCCCATCAGGGCTGGGATACCGTGACGGTCGACATGCAGCACGGCGTGATCGACTACCAGGTGGCCGTGACCATGCTCCAGGGCATCTCGACGACGCCGACGATCCCCTTGGTCCGCGTGCCCTGGCTGGAGCCGGGCATTCTCGGCAAGGTGCTGGATGCCGGCGCCTACGGCGTGATCTGCCCGATGATCAACAGCCGCGCCGAGGCCGAACGGCTGGTGACGGCCTGCCGCTATCCGCCCAAGGGTAGCCGCAGCTTCGGCCCGATCCGCGCGCTGCTCTATGGCGGCGCCGACTACGCGAAGAATGCCAATGACACCGTCGTCGTCTTTGCGATGATCGAGACGCGCGACGCTCTTAACAATCTGGATGAGATCCTGTCGGTGCCTGGCCTCGACGCCATCTATGTCGGGCCGGCTGATCTGTCGAATGCCCTCGGCTGCACACCAACCTTCGATCAAACTGAGAAGCCGGTTGTCGAGGCCATTGATTTCATTGTCACGAAGGCCAGACAGCACAAGATCTTCGCCGGTATCCACAACGGCACGCCGGAATATGCGCTGAAGATGATCGAGAAGGGCTTCCAGTTCGTCACCATCGCCTCCGATGCCCGCCTGATGGTGGCGAAGGCAACCGAGGTGATCGGGAAGATGCGGGCAGGCACGGCGGCGGCAGCGCCCAAGGCAGCGGCCGGGGGCACCTACTGATGGTGCAGAGCATCCTCATCCTCGGGCGCATTCACGAGGCCGGATTGGACATCTTGCGCGCGCGGCCGGGCGTGAGCTTCGAGATCATGGCCAGCCCGGCCGAGCCGGACATCCTCGCGCTGGCGCCAACGGCCGACGCCATTATTGTGCGCACGACCAAACTGAGCGGCGCGGCCATCGACTCTGCGCCCAAGCTGAAGATCGTCTCGCGTCACGGCGTCGGCTACGACAATGTCGACATGGCCGCGCTCGACCGCCGCCGCATTCCCCTCACCCTGGTCGGCAACGTGAACGCGCTGTCCGTGGCCGAGCACACGCTGTTCATGATGCTGACCATCGCCAAGCGCGGCGTCGCCTACGACCGCGCCACCCGCAGCGGCGACTGGAAGATTCGCGACAGCTTCGGCGGCACGGAACTGGCGGGCAAGACGCTGCTTCTCTTGGGGTTCGGACGCATCGGCCGCGAAGTGGCGCGACGCGCCCAGGCCTTCGGCATGACCGTACTGTCCTACGACCCCTATGTCCGCGACGCCGCCATGTTCGCCGCCCGCGTACAGCCGGTGGCGAAATTGGCGGAGGCGCTGCCGCAGGCCGACTTCATCAGCGTCCATCTGCCGATGACGGCGGAGACCAAGGCCATCATCGGGCCACAGCAATTCGCCGCCATGAAGAAGTCGGCGATCGTGATCTCGACGGCACGCGGCGGTCTGATCGACGAGGCGGCGCTGGCCGAGGCGCTCCGCTCCGGACAGATCCGCGCCGCTGGCCTCGACGTCTTCGTCGACGAGCCGCCGGCGCCCAACGATCCGCTGCTGAAGCTGGACAATCTGCTGCTGAGCCCGCATACCGCGGGCCTGACGGAAGAGTGCGCCATGCGCATGGCCGAGGTGTCCGCGCGCAACGCGCTTGCCGGCCTGGACGGCAAGCTTGATCCGGAGCTCGTCGTCAACAAGCACGTTCTCAATCACGCGTAGGGGCGGGCCCGAACCCGCCGATCATTCGGACTCCCGGGAGCAATCATTCATGGCGAAGGACAAGTTGACTTTCTGCGTCTTCGGCGCGGGCCGCATCGGCAAGCTGCATGCGCGCAATGTCGCGGCGCATCCGCAAGCCCGCGTCAAATATATCGTCGATCCCGTGTCCAAGGCCGCGGTCGAATTGGCGCAGCAGATCGGCGCGCGGACGGCGCCCGATCCCGCCACGGCTCTTGCCGATCCGGAGATCGATGCCGTCGTGGTGGCATCGTCGACCAACACCCATGTCGACCTCATCGCGGCTTCGGCGCGCATGGGCAAGGCCGTACTGTGCGAGAAGCCGATCGATCTCGACATCAAGCGGGTCGACCGTTGCCTCGCCGCCTTGAAGAAGCATCGCGTGCCCGTGGCCATCGGCTTCAATCGCCGGTTCGACCCCACCAACCGCGCCATCCAGACTGCGATCCGCAAGGGCGAGGTGGGCGACGTCGAGCTGGTCGTCATCACCAGCCGCGATCCAGCGCCGCCGCCGCTGGAATACATCAAGGTTTCCGGCGGCCTGTTCCGGGACATGATGATCCACGATTTCGATCTGGCCCGCTGGCTGCTGGGCGAGGAGCCGGTCGAGGTGGTGGCCAAGGCCAGCTGCCGTGTCGATCCCAAGATCGGCAAGGCCGGCGACGTCGATACCGCCATGTGCATCCTGAAGACCAGGAGCGGCGCGCTCTGCCACATCAACAACAGCCGCCGCGCCACCTATGGCTACGACCAGCGCGTCGAGGTATTCGGCTCCAAGGGCATGGTGCGCTCGGACAATCTGCGGCCGACGGCGATCCTGAAGTCGAACGACGAGACGACGGAAGCGCAGGACGTGCTGCTGAACTTTTTCATCGAGCGCTATCAGCAATCCTATCTGAACGAGCTCAACGATTTCATCGACGCGGTGCTCGCCAAGCGCAAGCCGTCGGTGGGCGCGGAGGATGGGCGGCGCGCGCTGCTGCTGGCCAACGCCGCGGTCGAGTCGCACCGAACCGGCAAGACGGTGACTATAAAATAGGCACCGACTGCCGCGACCTGATTTCGAACTTCTACAGCGTCTCCGAAATCCCGCCGTCGACGGTCAGCACGTGGCCGTTGACGTATGACGCCGCGTCCGAGGCCAGGAACACGGCGGCGCCTCCGATCTCGCGCGGCTCCGCCCAGCGGCCGAGCGGGGTGCGGCGGCATACCCACTCGTTGAATTCCTTGTTGGCGATAAGGGCCGTGTTCAGCTCGGTGGCGACATAGCCGGGGGCAATGGCGTTGACCGTTATTCCCTTGGGTCCGAGTTCGGCGGCGAGCGAGCGGGTGAGGGCGTGGATGGCGCCCTTGGCGGCGATGTAGCCGTGGATGGTCGGCCGCGCCAGGATGGCGCCGATCGAGCCGATATTGATGATGCGTCCGAAGCGCGCCGCGATCATCACGCGGGCGGCCTCGCGCGCCAACCGGAAGCAGGCGGTGAAATTGGTGGCCATGACGCGCTCGAGGTCGGCGTCGGTCCACTCCGTCAGCGCCACCCGGTGCTGGATGCCCGCATTGTTGACGAGGACGTCGAGCCGGCCGAACTTGTCGGCGGCCTCGGCGACGGCCTTGACGACGGCAGGGGCGTCGGTGACGTCGAAGGCCGCAATCTCGGCCTTGCC
>JBGPEQ010000483.1:0-3722 GCA_041482855.1 Dongiaceae bacterium
CGATATGCGGGAAGGTGAAGCCGATGATCTGACCGGCGTAGGAGGGATCGGTCATGATCTCCTGGTAGCCGGTCTGCGAGGTGTTGAAGCAGACCTCACCGACCGCACGGCCGGTCGCGCCGACGCCGCGGCCCCAGAACAGCGTGCCGTCGGCCAATGCCAGCACCGCCGTCAGGTCTTGGGCCATGGAGACTCTCCGTCACCGCCGATCGCGGCGTTCTTGTCGGGCAGGGCCGGCGCCGCCGTCAAGCCGCAAATCGCAGGTGGCAACGAGTGCCGCCCAACGCTGTTTTGGCACGCGGAGACGCGGAGCCGCGGAGGAGACTTGCATGAACGCCATGCGTCCTTCGACAGGCTCAGGATGAGGGGAGAATCTTACTGGCAGAAAGAAATACCCTCATCCTGAGCCTGTCGAAGGACGCACGCTGCGGCTCCCACGCTCGACAACCTCCGCGGCTCCGCGTGAATCCGGTGACGAGATTGGTCTTGGCGGGCAGAATCGGCTAGCTTCAGCGTTTCCTATCGTCATCGAGGGACGGGATCCCATGTTGCGCGAACGCTTGAGCGAAGACCTGAAGACCGCCATGCGCGCGCGCGAGCAGCGCGTCGTCTCGACCATTCGCATGGTCCTGGCCGACCTGAAGCTGCGCGACATCAGCGCGCGCGAGAAGGGCAACATGACGGGCGTGGGCGAGCCTGACATCGTCGACATGATGCAGAAGCTGGTGCGCCAGCGGCGCGACAGCATCGAGGCTTTCGAGAAGGGCGGCCGGCTGGAGCTGGCGCAGCAGGAGGCCGAGGAGATCGCCATCATCGAGCGCTACCTGCCGAAGGGCCTGAGCGACGAGGAGACGGCCAAGGCCATCGCCGAGGCCATCGCCGCCACCGGCGCCACCACCGTGAAGGACATGGGGCGCATCATGGCGCGTCTCAAAGAGCAGTACGCCGGCCAGATGGACTTCAGCAGGGTTGGGCCCCTGGTGAAGCAGAAGTTGGGCTGAAGATTGGAACCACAGATGAACACGGATTAACACAGGTAGATTCTTGGCTATCTGCGTTCATCCCTTCTGATCTGCGTTCATCTGTGGTCAAATAGCCCTTCTTGCAGGCCGCAGACGCGGGTTGGGGGAGGTTCGGCCTGAATGTCGATCGCGCCGGAATTCGTCGATGAGTTGCGCAGCCGCCTGTCGATCGCCGCGGTGATCGGCGGCCGGGTGCGGCTGCAGAAGCGCGGCCGCGATCACACCGGCCTCTGCCCCTTCCACAAGGAGAAGACGCCCTCCTTCACCGTCAGCGAGGAGAAGGGCTTCTTCCACTGCCTTGCCGGCGAAACAGCTGTTGCAACGCGCGACGGCACTGTGGTGATCGCGGCACTCGCCGGGAAGACCGTGGAGGTCCTGACCCGTGGCCGCCAATGGGTTAAGGCGCGATTTCGGTCGTTCGGGCGTCAGGAGCTGTTCCGCATTGACCTGTCGCGAAACGGGGTAAGGAAGTCGCTGTTTGCGACATCGGGGCATCGCTGGTTCGCGCGCGGACGCGATAGTGCGGTCTTGACCACGGAATTGCGCGTGGGTCACCGGCTCGAATCGGTGCTGCCGCCGGGGCGGACAGATTGGCCGCTCAGCGCCAAGGGAGTCCGGCATGGCATTGTTTTCGGCGACGGAACGGTGCAGCAGCGCGGGACCAACAAGTACGGCACTGTAAATCTTCACGGCGAAAAGGCGGACGACCTTGTTGTCTGGTTTTCAGACTATGAGCCGCAAGAACATGTGCGCGAGGGCGGCGAGAGATACATCCGGGCATACGGTGGACGCGACTTCGATGAAATGAAGTCGCTGCCGTTGTTGTCAGAAGACGAAGGGTACTTGCTTGGATTCCTGGCTGGCTATCTGGCGACCGACGGTCATGTCGCGAAAGACGGGACTGTCATGCTCAATTGCAAAGACGAGGAAACGCTGCGGGGAGTCCGGGAGATCGCGACGGCTGTCGGAATTGGAACATATGGCGTCACGGGCCAGGAACGTCGGGGTTACCTCCGGCACGAGCAGCCGATCTATCGCATTCATTTTGTTGTCAGCACCCTGGCCTCTGAGATGTTCCTGAGGCGTCAGGCGAGGGAGCGGTTTGAGCGGGCCGACAAGAAATTCGATCGCCTTCGTTGGTCTGTCGTTTCGGTCACCAAGAGCGAGCGGACGGAAGAGGTCTATTGTGCCGTGGTGCCCGAGCACCATGCATTTGCGCTGGACGACAACATCCTGACTGGAAACTGTTTCGGCTGCGGCGCCCATGGCGACGTCGTCGGCTTCGTCATGCGCAGCGACAACTTGTCCTTCCCGGAGGCGGTCGAGCGGCTGGCGCGCGATGTCGGCTTGCAGGTTCCCGCCAGCACGCCCGAGGAGCGCCAGCGCGAGGAGCAGCGGGCCACGCTCCACACTGCGCTGGAAGCGGCGGCGGCCTGGTTCGAGGCCCAGCTGCGGGCCGCCGTCGGCCGCCCCGGCCTCGACTACTTCAGGCGGCGCGGGCTGCAAGAGGAGACCATCGCCCGCTTCCGGCTCGGCTACGCGCCGGACAGTCGCAGCGCGCTGAAGGATGCGCTGGCCAAGGCCGGCATCGGCGAGGCCCTGATGCTGGAGGCCGGGCTGATCATCCGTCCCGAGGATGGCCGGCCGACCTATGACCGCTTCCGCGGCCGGGTCATGTTCCCGATCAGCGATCGCCGGGGCAGGGTGATCGCCTTCGGCGGCCGCATCCTCGACCAGGGCGAGCCGAAATACCTGAATTCGCCGGAGACGCCGCTCTTTCACAAGGGACGCACGCTCTACGGCCAGGCGCAGGCGGCGCGGGCGGCGCGCGAGAGCGGCGAGATCGTGGTCTGCGAAGGCTATATGGACGTCATCGCCCTGGCCGAGGCCGGCTTCGCCGGCGCGGTCGCGCCGCTCGGCACGGCCCTGACCGAGGGCCAGATCGCCGAGCTGTGGCGGCTGGCGCCGGAGCCGATCCTCTGCTTCGACGGCGATGCCGCGGGACAGCGGGCGGCGGCGCGGGCGGTCGAGCGGGCCCTGCCGCTGCTGCAGCCCGGGAAATCGCTGCGCTTTGCCGTCCTGCCGCCGGGCGAAGACCCGGACAGCCTGATCCGGGCCCGCGGGCCGGAGGCCATGCGCGAGCTGCTCGGCGAGGCCCGTCCGCTGTTCGACCTGCTTTGGGATTCGGAGCTGGCGCAGGGGCCTACCGACACGCCGGAGCGGCGGGCGGGCTTTCGCCAGCGCCTGCGTGAGCGCGTTAAGCAAATCGATGAAAAGTCTGTTCAGAACAACTACTGGGCAGAGATTGAGCGTCGCCTAGCGGCCGCATTCGACCGGCCGCCGGCCCGCAGCCGCCCTTTTGCCTACCAGAAGGGCCGCCCTGGGGCGGTCGACGTAGGGGGCATGGGGATGCGAGAGGGCACGCAAGGGCTGGAACGACAACCGGAAGAGGTGGTGCTGGCCCTGATGGTCAACCACCCGCGCTTGGCGGCCGAGCATGGCGAAGAACTAGCCCAGGCGAGCTTCCGGGGTGGTGGCCTTGACAAGCTGCGACAGGCCATAATAGACCTCGCCGCCGGCCATCCGGACCTTGACTCCGAAACTGTCAAACTCCACTTGGACAAGATGGGCTTTGCCCAGGCCTTACAAGGCCTTTTGGATCGTACCAAGGACAAGCGGTTTACGCTGCCAACGGCCCCC
>JBGPEQ010000484.1:0-3719 GCA_041482855.1 Dongiaceae bacterium
ACGCTGATGGGCTTCAAGGCGCTGACGGCGGCGCTCCTGGGCGGCATCGGCTCGCTGCCGGGGGCGGCGCTCGGCGGCTTCATCATCGCCTTCACCGAGTGCTACACGGCCGCATTCCTCGGGTCCGAGTGGAAGGATATCGCGGTCTTTGCCGTACTGGTGCTGGTGCTGCTGTTCCGGCCGGCCGGGCTGCTCGGCACCCTGGCGACGCCGGCGCTCGGCGAACGGCCATAGCGGGCGCGACCGGTGGCAACCACTTTCGCCTTGCCGGACGGGCGGACGCTGCTTTATAGGGTCAACAAAAGAAACCCGGCGACGCGACCGCCGGAACGTCTGGGACAAGACTGCGTGAGGCACATGAACGGCGGGCGACGCTCAGCTGCTGCACTGCCGGCTATGGACAATCGCTGACGGATGATGAGCCGGCGCACGCCTCGGCCACCGACTCGCTTGGGCTGTCAAAGAACGGGAGCTTCAGGTTTGGGCGGAGGCCGATGGTAACTTTCATCCAGCAATTGATCAACGGGCTGACGCTCGGCGCCGTCTATGGCCTGATCGCCATCGGCTACACGATGGTCTACGGCATCATCGGCATGATCAATTTCGCCCATGGCGACATCTACATGATCGGCGCCTTCCAATCGCTGATCGTCATCCTCGTGCTCGGCTTCTTCGGGATAACCTGGGTGCCGCTGGCGCTGCTGTTCGTCCTGCTCATCGCGGTCTCACTCACCGCGCTCTACGGCTGGGCGGTGGAACGCGTGGCCTACCGACCGTTGCGTGGATCGACGCGGCTGGCGCCGCTGATCTCCGCCATCGGCATGTCGATCTTCCTGTCGAATTCGGTACTGTTGCTGCAGGGCCCGCGCGGCAAGCCGCTTCCCTCGGTAACGGAGGACCAGTTCTTGCCGCCGTTCCAACTCCTGACGGAAGACGGCATCAGCGCCCAGATCACCGACAAGCAGATCATGATCATGGTGGTGACCGTGCTCGTCATGATCGGCTTCACCCTCTTGATCAAGCGCACGTCGCTGGGGCGTCAGCAGCGGGCCTGCGAGCAGGACATGAAAATGGCTTCGCTCCTGGGCGTGAACATCAACCGCACGATCTCGCTGACCTTCGTGATGGGGGCGGCGCTCGCCTGCGTCGCCGGCCTCATGGTCACGCTCTACTACGAGAACATCAAGTTCAACATCGGGTTCGTCGCGGGCATCAAGGCGTTCAGCGCGGCCGTCGTGGGCGGCGTCGGATCGCTGCCGGGCGCCATGCTCGGCGGCCTGCTGATCGGGCTGATCGAAGTGTTCTTCTCGGCCTATTTCTCGGTCGACTACAAGGACGTGGCCGCCTTCGGGGTGCTGGTGACCGTGCTGATCTTCCGGCCGACGGGGCTGCTGGGCCGGCCCGAAGTCGAGAAGGTGTAGCCATGGCCGTGCGCGAGATGTCGCGCCCGATTCCCGTCGCCTTCGTCGACCAGGAGCGGCTGAAGCAGGCCCTGGCGGCGGCGGTCCTCACCCTCCTGCTCACTTTCCTTATCGTCGGCATCGAGACGATCAGCAGCACGGGCCAGCTGACCTTCAACACGCGCTACAAAGAAGTCTTCATCGCCAGCATCGCCGTGTTCTTCGGCAGCATCGCCGTCAGCCTGATGCGGGACGGCAGGACGGGGCCGGCGCTTTTCGGCGGCGGCGGGGTATCCGTCCTGCTGCTGGCCCTCCTGATCCTGCAGTACGTCTATCCGGTCGTCGCTGCATTCCTGCCGTTCCAGGCGCCGATCATCAACTGGGGCAGCCTCATCGTTCCGACTTGCATCTGCGTACGCGCAGCGCAGATCGCGGCGGCCGAGCGCGCGCGCGCCGAAGGGCGGACGACCGCGATCGAGGGCATCAGCAAGGCGATGCAGCCGATCGTTCCCTGGCTCGGTGTCGGTCTCATCGTCCTTGCGGTCGCGCTGCCCTGGCTGCCGCTGGGCGACCGCACGGAAGCGAAGAAGATCATCGACATCTGCACGATCGTGCTGACCTACGTCATGCTCGGGTGGGGCCTGAACATCGTCGTCGGTTTGGCCGGCCTCCTCGATCTCGGCTACGTCGCGTTCTATGCGGTCGGCGCCTACACCTACGCGATGCTGTCGACCTATTACGGATTGAGTTTCTGGATCTGCCTGCCCATGGCCGGTCTGCTGGCGGCAACCTTCGGCATCGTGCTGGGATTTCCGGTGCTGCGGCTGCGCGGCGACTATCTCGCCATCGTCACGCTCGGATTCGGCGAGATGATCCGCATCATCCTGACCAATTGGAAGGCGGTGACCGGCGGTCCCGGCGGCATCAACAAGATTCCGCGCGCCAGCTTCTTCGGATTGCCGATCGAGCGCGACGTGCCCGAAGGCGTCGTCAGCTTTCACCAGTTCTTCGGCCTGGAATACAATCCCAACCACCGCGTCATCTTCCTCTACTACCTCATCCTCATCTGCGCGCTGATGGTTAACTTCGTCACGATGCGTATTCGCCGGCTGCCCCTGGGGCGAGCCTGGGAGGCGCTGCGGGAGGATGAGACGGCCTGCCGCGCGCTCGGCATCAACCCGACGAACACGAAGCTGACGGCGTTCGCCATGGGGGCGATGTTCGCGGGCTTCGCCGGCTCATTCTTCGCGGCGCGCAACGGCTTCATCGACCCGCAGAGCTTCGTCTTCCTGGAATCGGCGGTGATCCTGGCGATCGTCGTCCTCGGCGGCCTCGGCAGCCAGATCGGCATCGTGCTGGCTACAGCCGTGCTGATCGGCGCGCCCGAGCTGTTCCGCGAGCTCAAGGACTACCGCATGCTGGCCTTCGGCATGGGCATGGTGCTGATCATGATCTGGCGGCCGGGCGGCCTGATGGCCCATCGCGATCCGACGATCCGGCTGCACGGCAAGGGCGAGGGCGCCCTGGTGAAGAAATGACAGCGGCGCAGCACGCCAACGGAACCTCGCCGCTTCTCCTCGTCGAGCATCTGACCATGCGGTTCGGTGGACTGGTCGCCATCGACGACGTCTCGTTCGCCGCGCCGCCGGGACAGATCACGGCCATCATCGGCCCGAACGGCGCCGGCAAGACCACGGTGTTCAACTGCCTCACCGGATTCTACAAGCCGAGCGTCGGCCGGCTGACGCTGAATTCGCCGCACGGAGTCTTTCTTCTCGAGCAGATCGACGGCTTCCGCATCGCACAGAAGGCGCGCGTCGCCCGTACCTTCCAGAACATCCGCCTGTTCGCGGGCATGTCCACCCTGGAGAACCTGATCGTCGCCCAGCACAACAAGCTGATGCGCGCCTCCGGCTACAGCCTCGGCGGCCTGTTCGGGATCGGCGGCTATCGGCAAGCGGAGCATGAGGCGGTCGAGGTCGCCCGCCACTGGCTCGAGCGGACGGGGCTGACGGCGAAGGCGGACTGGTCGGCCGGCAGCCTGCCCTATGGCGACCAGCGCCGGCTGGAGATCGCACGGGCGATGTGCACGGAGCCGGTACTGCTCTGCCTCGACGAGCCGGCGGCCGGGCTCAATGCGCGGGAGTCCGCGGAACTGAACGAGCTGCTGCTGGCGATCCGCAACGAGCAGGCGATCGGCATCCTGCTGATCGAGCACGACATGAGCGTGGTGATGCGCATCTCCGATCACGTGGTTGTTCTCGACTACGGCAAGAAGATCGCCGATGGGACTGCCGAGGAGGTGCGCAACGATCCGCG
>JBGPEQ010000485.1:0-3710 GCA_041482855.1 Dongiaceae bacterium
CCCGCGCCTGCCGCGCCGACAACTTCGACATCACCGCGCTTGCTCGCGACACGGGCCAGGCCGGCAATCTCGCGATCCCCATGGTCAGGCAACTGACGGCCCTCGTCGGCAAGGATGACGCAGCCGCCGCGCGCTTCGTCCATTGGGGCGCCACGAGTCAGGATGCCATCGACACCGGCCTGGTCCTGCAGATCCGCAGCGGTCTCGCGGCCATCGAACCCGACCTGCAACGCCTGACCGCCGCCCTGGCGGCATTGGCGGTGGCGCACGCCAAGACGGTCATGATCGGGCGCACCCTGCTGCAGCAGGCCGTGCCCGTGACCTTCGGCCTCAAGGCTGCCGGCTGGCTCGCGGCCGTCGAGCGAACGCGCTCCCGCCTCGCCGAGGCCGGCAGAGCAGCGCGGATCCTGCAGTTCGGCGGGGCCGCCGGCACCCTTGCAGCGCTCGGCGAGCGCGGCCTCGACGTGGCCGCGGCGCTGGCGAAAGAACTCGATCTCGTTCTCCCGGAACTGCCCTGGCACGGCCATCGCGATCGGCTGGTCGATCTGGCCGCCGCCCTCGGGCTGCTCGTGGGCACGCTCGGGAAGATGGCCCGCGATATCTCGCTCCTGATGCAAACGGAAGTCGCGGAAGCGTTCGAGCCTACGGGCCAGGGCCGCGGCGGCTCCTCGACCATGCCGCACAAGCGCAATCCGATCGCCTGCGCTGTCGCCCTCGCCGCGGCGACGCGCGTTCCGTCTCTGGTGACCACGCTGCTCGCAGCCATGACGCAGGAGCAGGAGCGCGGCCTCGGCGGCTGGCACGCCGAATGGGAGACGCTGCCGGAGATCTTCCTGCTCGCCTCCGGCGCGCTCCACCACATGACCGATGCGATCGCGGGCCTCACGCTCGACACCAAGCGCATGCGCGAAAATATCGAGGCCACGCACGGCCTCGTCATGGCGGAGGCGGTGACGATGGCCCTGGCCGAACGGATCGGCAAGCATGAGGCCCATGATCTCGTGGAGTCGGCGTGCCGACGCGCGCTGGCGGAAGGCGCGCATCTGCGCGACGTCCTCGCGCGCGAACCCGCGGTCACGGCGCAGCTGACCCACGAGACGCTCGATCGCCTGTTCGCGCCGGAGTCCTATCTCGGCATGGCCGAACGCTTCGTGCAGCGAGTTCTCGCAGCACGCACGCCGCGGTCATGATCAGACAGCCGTTCTCGACTTCCCGTCCGCATGAGGCACCGCATGGATGACTCCGAACGCTATGATCTCGGCTTGCGCACACGGCGCGGCGTGCTGGGTGATGGCTATGTCGACCGCGCGCTCGCGCGCCGCAATGACTTCAACGGCGAGTTCCAAGACCTGATCACCCGCTATGCCTGGGGCGAGATCTGGACCCGCCCCGGACTCGACCAGCGCACCCGGCGGCTGCTCGTGCTGGCAATGATGGTGGCGCTCGGCCGCCACGAGGAATTCAAGCTGCATCTGCGGGCCGCGATCGAGCACGGCGTCGCCAAGGACGAGGTCAAGGAGGTCCTGCTGCAAGCCGCGATCTATTGCGGCGTGCCCGCCGCCAACACCGCCTTCCATCTCGCGGAGGAGGTCTTCGCGGCGTCGGCAGGCGTTAAGGACAAATAGGCGCCGCGATGGAACGCTGCCTCATCACGGGAGCCGCCGGCGGCATCGGCACGCGGCTGCGATGGCTGCTGAAGGGCGTCTATCCGGTCCTGCGTCTCAGCGACCGCGTGCGGCCGGCCGATCTCGCGCCTGACGAGGAATTCGTCGCCGCCGATCTCACCGATCCGGCCGCGGTGGAGCGGGCCGTCGAAGGCATCCGGGGAATCATCCATCTCGGCGGCATCTCGGCCGAGCGTCCCTGGGACGAGATCATGCCCGCCAACATCGTCGGCACCTACAATCTGTTCGAGGCGGCGCGAAACGCCGGCGTGGAGCGCATCGTCTTCGCCTCCACCAATCATGTGCTCGGCTTCTATCCGCGCCATCGTCGCCTCGGCACCGCCGCGATCCCGCGGCCCGATTCGCGCTACGCCGTGAGCAAGGTCTTCGGCGAGGCGCTCGGTGCGCTCTATGCCGACAAATACGGCCTGCGCGTGCTGTCGATCCGCATCGGCAACGTCAACGACAAGCCGGTCGACGAGCGGCGCCTGTCGATCTGGATCAAACCCGAGGACCTGGTGCAGCTCATCCGCATCGGCCTCGAACATCCCGATCTGCGCTATGAGGTGGTCTACGGCGCTTCCGCCAATGTGCGGGGCTGGTGGGACAACGAGACGGCCTATCGCCTGGGCTATCGGCCGACCGGCGAATCCGAGCGCTGGAGCGCCGAAGCGCTCGCCGCCCAGGCCACACTGCCGCCGGACCCGATCGGGAATCGCCTGCAAGGCGGCAGTTTCTGCAGCATGGAATATGCGGGCGATCCCGATCGCACCGAGAGCTGATGCGCCGACTGCAAGACCGCCGGAAGCCGTAGCGCTCAGCTGGATTGTCGAGGAGTCATGGCGAACCTCACCCTCTCCAGGCCACTGCCCTCGCCACGTTGAATACGGTTGGCGCCAAGTCACTGCGAGCGAGTCGCACGGCCGACGGGCCCCGACGATTTCATTTGCGGAGCAGGGTTTCCGAGCGCTATCGACGATGGGTGATTCTCAGGCCGGGAGTTTTCCGAACCGGCAGACTCCGGCAAGGCCTGAGGCGGGATCGATCGGAGAAATTTCATGTCCTACGACGCCAAGCACGGCACCATGGTGAAGCTGCGCTCGCAGCTGTGGTTCGACAACCCCGACGATCCCGACATGACCGCCCTCTACATCGAGCGCTACATGAATTGGGGGATCACCCGCGAAGAGCTGCAATCGGGCAAGCCCATCATCGGCATCGCCCAATCCGGTTCCGACCTTTCCCCCTGCAACCGTCAGCATCTGGTTCTCGCCGAACGCATTCGCGAAGGCATCCGCGAGGCCGGCGGCATCGCCTTCGAATTTCCGGTCCATCCGATCCAGGAGACCGGCAAGCGGCCGACGGCGGCGCTCGACCGCAATCTCGCCTATCTCGGCCTGGTGGAAACGCTGTTCGGCTATCCGCTCGACGGCGTGGTGTTGACGACCGGTTGCGACAAGACCACGCCGTCGCAGCTGATGGCGGCGGCGACGGTGAACATCCCAGCCATCGCGCTCTCGGTCGGCCCGATGCTCAACGGCTGGTACAAGGGCAAGCGTACCGGCTCGGGCACGATCAAATGGGAAGCAAAAAAGCTCAAGTCGGCCGGCAAGATCGATTGGAAAGAGTATGTGGAGATGGTCGCCTCCTCTGCCCCATCGCCCGGCTTCTGCAACACCATGGGCACGGCGACGACCATGAACTCGCTGGCCGAGGCGCTCGGCATGATGCTGCCGGGCTGCGCCGCGATTCCCGCGCCGCACAAGGAGCGCGGCCAGATCGCCTATCTGACGGGCAAGCGCATCGTCGAGATGGTGCGCGAGGACCTGAAGCCGTCGGACATCATGACCCGCGCCGCCTTCGAAAACGCCATCGTCGTCTGCTCGGCGATCGGCGGCTCCACCAATGCACCCATCCATCTGAATGCCATCGCCCGCCACGTCGGCGTCAAGCTCGACCCCGACGATTGGGAGCGCATCGGCCACGCAATTCCGCTGCTGGTGGATATGCAGCCCGCCGGCCGCTTCCTCGGCGAGGACTATCATC
>JBGPEQ010000486.1:0-3706 GCA_041482855.1 Dongiaceae bacterium
CCTGGTTCCCGCTGCGCGGGCTGGTATCGGAGGGCTGGGCGATGTTCGACACGTTCCACCAGATCACCGACTACCTGTGGCACATCACGCTGCCGATAACGGCGCTGGTGATCGGCGGTTTCGCGACGCTGACGCTGCTCACCAAGAACTCGTTCCTGGAGGAGATCAACAAGCAGTACGTGCTGACCGCGCGCGCCAAGGGCCTGCCCGAGCACCGCGTGCTGTACGGGCACGTGTTCCGCAATGCGATGCTGATCGTGATCGCGGGTTTTCCGGGCGCGTTCATCGGCATCCTGTTCACCGGCGCGCTGCTGATCGAGGTGATCTTCTCGCTCGATGGGCTGGGGCTGCTGGGCTACGAGGCGGTGATCCGGCGGGATTACCCGATCATGTTCGCCACGCTGTACTTCTTCACGCTGCTCGGGCTCGTCATGAATCTGATCGGCGACATCACCTATACCATCGTCGACCCGCGCATCGATTTCGAGGCGCGGCGTGCCTGAGGCGATCCCTCCCGGCGTCATCCCGAAGGCCGTATTGCTCAAGCCGGGCGAGCCGCGCTTCCTCTGGGTACCGGTTTCGCAGCTGACCGTACGACGCTGGCGCAACTTCTGCGCCAACCGGCGGGGCTTCTGGGCGCTGTGGGTGTTCCTGGTCCTGTTTGGCGTGACCCTGTGCGCAGAGGTGATCGCCAACGACAAGCCGCTGCTGGTCAAATACGACGGCCGCTACTACTTCCCCGTGTTCCAGACCTATCCGGAGACGGTGTTTGGCGGCGTGTTCGAGACCGAGGCCGATTATCGGGACCCCGAGGTCAAGAAGCTGATCGCGGAAAAGGGCGGCTGGATGCTGTGGCCGTTGATCCCGTTCAGCTACCGCACGGTCCACTACGACCTCAAGTCGCCGGCGCCGGCGCCGCCGTCCAAGGACAATTGGCTGGGAACCGACGACCAGGCGCGCGACGTGCTGGCGCGCGTGATCTATGGCTTCCGCATATCGGTGCTGTTCGGGCTCACCCTCACCGTCTTCAGCTCGATCGTCGGGGTGGCAGCGGGCGCCGTGCAGGGCTATTTCGGCGGGCTCACGGACCTTCTGTTCCAGCGCTTCATCGAGATCTGGTCCGGGCTTCCCACCCTGTTCCTGCTGATCATCCTGTCGAGCGTGATCGAGCCGAACTTCTGGTGGCTGCTGGGCATCATGGTGCTGTTCACCTGGACCTGGCCGATCGGCCTTGTTCGCGCGGAATTCCTGCGCGCCCGCAACTTCGAGTATGTCCGCGCAGCAAAGGCGGTGGGCGTCAGCAACGTCAGGATCATGTTCCGCCATCTCGTGCCGAACGCAACGGTTTCGACGCTGACATTCCTGCCTTTCACGCTCGCCGGATCGGTGACAACGCTTACCAGCCTCGATTTCCTGGGACTTGGCTTGCCGCCAGGTTCGCCATCGCTCGGCGATCTGTTGCTTCAAGGCAAGAACAATTTGCAAGCGCCGTGGCTCGGCTTCACCAGCTTCATCGTGACCGGCGCGATGCTCGTCCTCCTCATCTTCATCGGCGAAGCCGTGCGCGATGCCCTCGATCCGCGCAAAGTGTACAAATGACCTCCGCACGCGCCGCACCCCTCCTCTCCGTCCGCGATCTCCACGTCTCCTTCGGCCGCGGCGCACGTGAGGTGAAGGCCGTGCGCGGCGTGTCCTTTGAAATCAACAAAGGCGAGACCGTCGCGCTCGTCGGCGAGAGCGGGTCGGGGAAGTCGGTGACGGCGCTCTCCATTCTCCAGCTGCTACCCTATCCGCTGGCGCACCATCCCAAGGGTAGCATCACATTTCAGGGGCAGGAGCTGATCGGCGCGCGGGAGAACACGCTGCGCAAGATCCGCGGCAACGACATCTCCATGGTGTTCCAGGAGCCGATGACCTCGCTCAACCCGCTGCACACCATCGAGAAGCAGGTGAACGAGGTGCTGATCCTGCACAAGGGACTCGATCATTTGCGGGCGCGCCTGCGCACGCTGGAGCTGCTGCACCTCGTCGGCATTCCCGAGCCACAGAAGCGGCTGGCCGCCTATCCGCATGAGCTGTCGGGCGGGCAGCGGCAGCGGGTGATGATCGCGATGGCGCTCGCCAACGATCCCGATCTCCTCATCGCCGACGAGCCGACCACGGCGGTGGACGTGACGATCCAGGCGCAGCTCTTAAAGCTGCTGAAGGAGATGCAGACCAAGCTCGGCATGGCCCTGCTGCTGATCACCCACGATCTCGGCATCGTCCGCAAGATGGCGGCGCGGGTGAGCGTGATGACCGAAGGGCTCATCGTCGAGCAGGGCCCGACCGCGACAGTGTTCGACAACCCGCAGCACGAATATACCCGCCGCCTGCTGGAGGCCGAGCCCAAGGGGCATCCCGTGCAGGCCGCGCCGAACGCACCGACGATAATGAGCGGCGGCGACCTCAAGGTGTGGTTTCCGATCAAGGCCGGCCTGCTGCGGCGCGTGGTCGATCACGTGAAGGCGGTCGACGGCATTTCGCTCGAGATTCGCGAGGGCCATACGGTCGGCATCGTCGGCGAGAGCGGTTCCGGCAAGACCACGCTCGGCCTGGCGTTGCTGCGCCTCATCCCGAGCCAGGGCGCCATCCAGTTCGACGGCACGCGCATCGACAGCCTCAGCAGCCGCGAGGTGCGACCGCTGCGCCGGCAGATGCAGATCGTGTTCCAGGACCCCTATGGCTCGCTGTCGCCGCGGCTTTCCGTCGCTCAGATCGTCGCCGAGGGCCTCAGGGTGCACGAGCTCGCCAAATCCGAGGAGGAGCGCGAGGCCCAGATCGTGCGGGCGCTCGAGGAGGTCGGCATCGACCCCGATGCGCGCCACCGCTACCCGCATGAGTTCTCCGGCGGCCAGCGCCAGCGCATCGCCATCGCGCGGGCCATGATCCTGAAACCCCGGTTCGTGGTGCTGGACGAGCCGACCTCGGCGCTCGACATGTCCGTGCAGGCGCAGATCGTCGATCTGCTGCGCGACCTGCAGGAGCGCTACAAGCTGGCCTACATGTTCATCAGCCACGACCTGCGGGTGGTGCGAGCGCTCGCCGACGAGGTGATCGTGCTGAAGGACGGCAAGGTCATGGAGCAGGGCCGGGCCGATCAGATCTTCGACCAGCCGCAGCATCCCTACACGCAGGCACTGATGGCGGCCGCCTTCGATCTGGAGGCGGTCGAGACCGGCGTGGTGCGGATGTGAGGACGGTCGTCCTCTACAACTCGCCGCGCGACGACGAAGCCGAGGTGGCGGCCTGGCGCGGCTACATCGCCGCCTACGATCCGACGATCGATTTCCGCAATTGGCCGGAGACCGGGCCGGTCGAGGAGATCGACTACGCGCTGGCCTGGCTGCCCACACCCGGCGATCTCGCGCGCTATCCCAACCTGAAGGCGATCTTCTGGCTCGGCGCCGGCGTCGATCACCTGCTGAGGGACAAGGACCTGCCGCGCCAGGTGCCGATCGTCAGGCTGGTGGATGAAGGTCTCACGGCCGGCATGACGGAGTATGTGCTGCTGCACGCGCTGCGCTATCACCGCCGCCTGCCCGAGCTGGAGGCGCAGCAGCGCGAGCGCCTGTGGCGCAGGCTTTCCTATCCGCTGGCCAAGGACCGGCGCATCGGCATCATGGGCATGGGCGTGCTCGGCGGCGATGTGGCGAGCCGGCTCATC
>JBGPEQ010000487.1:0-3681 GCA_041482855.1 Dongiaceae bacterium
CTCGATCACGGTCGATCCCGAGCATGATACGCCGGACGTCCTCAAGCTGTACGCGCAGACATACGGCGCCAATCTCGCCGGTTGGACGTTTCTTACCGGCGCTCCGAAAGTCATCGCAGACGCGGTGCGCGGCTATGGCGGATTTGCGAAGGCATCGGCGACGGGGGGAGTGGACCATGCACTTCTCACTTCGATCGTCGACTCGAACGGAAATCTGCGTGTGCAATATCTGGGCGTCCGTTTCGACCCGGAGGAGTTCCGCCATGATCTCCTGAGCCTGCTGAATAGCCCCTGATGCGACTGCGAAGCCTGCTCGTCGGCCTGGTCTCCCGCGTGCCCGCACGCGTGCGGACCAAACTGCTGGCTGCGTTCCTCACGATGGTCGTCCTCCTCATCGTGTTGGGCGCGGTCGGGCTGCGCGTCTTGAGCGGGGTGAACCAGCAGACCGAGGAGCTGATCAAGCTGCAACGCAAGATCGCGGCCTACCGCCAGGTGCAGCACGACACGACGACGCAGCTCTACGGCGTCACATCGGCGCTGCTGTTCTCGGACACCCGAAAGCTGGATGACGCGCTGCGTCAGCTCAACCAGTTCGGGTATGACCTGGATCGGCTGGAGTTCGTTGCCAAGGACGAGGTGGATTTGATTGCCCAAGTCCGGGACGACTACAACCAATTCATCAATGTCATGACCCGTGTCGTGGACATGATCAGAAGCGGGCAGGTCGCCGCCGCCCGCGAGGTGCAGCTGAAGCAGGCGGAGCCACTGGCCGACCGCCTCGAGCGCCTGACCAACCAACTCGTCAATATTGCGGAAGCGGACATGGTTGCGGGAATCGACGCGAGCGAGCAGGCTTACGCGACATCGCAGTGGGTGGTCATCGCCTTCGCGCTTGCCAGCGTCGTCCTCGCGCTCGGCCTCGGTTACGTGATTTCATGGTCTCTGATCGAACCGGTCACTGAGATTGATGCCCGGCTCCGCCAGATCGCCGCGGGAGACTTCACGCAGCGTGTCCGTGTCGCCAATCGCGACGAACTGGGCGCGCTGGCGGACAATGTCAACCACACAAGCGAGCAGCTTGGGCGGCTCTATCAACAACTCGAAACCGCCAGCCGGCACAAATCCGAGTTTCTCGCCAATACAAGCCATGAGCTGCGCACGCCCTTGAACGCGATTCTCGGCTACACCGAGCTCATCCAGGATGGCATCTACGGCGATGTGCCGGAGAAGATTCGAGAGATCCTCGCGCGCGTGCAAAGCAACGGCCGCCACCTCCTCGGCTTGATCAACGATGTTCTCGATCTGTCAAAGATCGAAGCCGGCCAGATGACCCTCTCCATCGCCGCCTATTCGATCAAGGAAGTGGTCCATACCGTGCTGACGGCGGCGGAATCCCTGGCGGCGGAGAAGAAATTGACCCTGAAGATTACGATCGCCGACGACTTGCCGCTTAGCCAGGGGGACGAGCGCCGGCTCACCCAGGCGCTGTTGAATCTCGTCGGCAATGCGATCAAATTCACCGAGGCAGGTGAGGTGGCTGTCCATGCGGACGCTGCAGATGGCGCCTTTCGGATTGCCGTCGCCGATACCGGCCCCGGCATCGCGGCCGACGACCAGCAACGCATCTTCGAGGAGTTCCAGCAGGTCGACAGCTCAAGCACGCGGAAGAAAGGCGGGACAGGCCTCGGTCTCTCGATCGCCAAGAAGATTATCGAGTTGCACGGCGGGCGCATCTGGGTGGAGTCGGAACTGGGGCGTGGATCGACCTTTCGCTTCACCCTTCCTGTGCGTCCCGATTTGTGGAGTGGGCCGGCGTGACGAAGCGTATTCTCGTGGTTGAGGACCAGGAAGACAATCGGCGGATCGTGCGCGACCTGTTGGAGAGCGTCGGTTTCGAGCTCAAGGAGGCCGCCACAGGCGATGCGGGCGTCCGGCTGGCCGAGACCTGGCGGCCCGATCTCATCCTGATGGACATCCAGATGCCCGTGCTTGACGGCTACGCGGCCACGAAGCTTATCAAATCGAACGCCGAGCTCCGGCATATCCCGATCATCGTGATCACCTCCTATGCACTCAGCGGCGATGAAGCGAAGGCGCGCGAGGCGGGCGCCGATGCCTACGTGGCCAAGCCCTTCAGCCCGCGCCAGTTGCTTGCCATGATCCGCCAGTTCCTGCCGTAGAGATCGGGCCTGCCTCCGGCATGCGATCCCCCCCGCGCATTCTGATCGCTGACGACAACGCGGCGAACCTGGACATTCTGCAGACGCGGTTGACCGCCCACGGTTACGAAATCATCACGGCGACGGACGGAGACGCGGCGCTCGCCAGCGCGCGTGAACATCTGCCCGACTTGATCCTGCTCGACGTGATGATGCCCAAACGCGACGGGCTTGAGGTTTGTCGTCTCTTGAAGGCGGATTCGGGCCTGCCATTCATGCCGATAATTCTGGTCACGGCCAAGGCTGACCCGCGCGACGTCGTTGCCGGACTCGAAAGCGGCGGCGACGAGTATCTTTCCAAGCCTGTGGACCACGCGGCGCTGATAGCGCGAGTGAAGTCGATGCTGCGCATCAAGGCCCTGCACGATACCGTCCGCGGGCAAGCCGCGCGCCTGCAGGAGCAGACCGAAAAACTCGCCGATTGGAATCAAACGCTCGAGCGGCGGGTCGCCGACCAACTCGCCGAGATCGAGCGGGTAACCCGCCTGAAGCGCTTTCTCGCCCCGCAGCTGGTGGACATGGTGGTTTCGACCGGCGAAGAGCGCTTGCTGGAGAGTCACCGCCGGGATGTTGCTGTCGTCTTCTGCGATCTGCGCGGCTTTACGGCCTTCGCCGAGATCGCGGAACCGGAAGAGGTAATGGCCGTGCTGCGTGAGTATCATGCCGCCCTCGGGGAGATCATCTATCGGCACGGCGGGACGTTGGAGCGCTTCCTCGGCGACGGACTCATGGTTTTGTTCAACGATCCCATTCCATGCGAAGATCCGCCCGGCCAGGCCGTGCGGATGGCCGTGGAAATGCGGGATCGCGTCGCCGCCCTGGCCGAGGAGTGGCACAAGCAGGGCCACGAACTCGGCTTCGGCGTCGGCATAGCCCAAGGCTATGCGACGCTCGGAAAGATCGGGTTTGAAGGCCGCTTCGATTACGCGGCGATCGGCACCGTCGCGAATGTCGCCTCCCGCCTGTGCGCCGAAGCGAAGCCGGGTCAAATCCTGATCAGCCAACGGGTGCTGAGTGCCGTCGACAATGTGGTCGAGGCCGAACCATTCGGCGAGATCGTGCTGAAGGGACTCAGCCGGCCGGTAGCCGCCCACAATGTTCTTCGGTTGACGACAAACGCCCGGCGATGACGAGCTTCGGCTTGTGCTTGCGCGCGAGTTCCATCACTTCGTCGTAGTCGATCAGGCCGTCCTGGCGGCGCGCTCGACCACGTCGACGTTGGCGGCGCCGGCGTGGTAGCGCTTGCCCGGATAGCCCTCGACCGTCTTGTTGGTGAGGATCGAGCCCTGCACCTCCAGCACGGCGCGGCTGACGATGTTCTCCGACGCGATCAGCTCGATGACGTCCTGCTGGCGCGTCAGCTCGTTCGCGATGGCTGCGGCGATGAGCGGATCGGTGGCGGCGACGGGCGCGGTGAAGTAGCCGGGGGGAAGGATATCGTTGGGCATGGGCGGGTAGCGTA
>JBGPEQ010000488.1:0-3668 GCA_041482855.1 Dongiaceae bacterium
CGGCAGATAGCCGAGCCGGCGCTTCACGGCCACGGGATCGGTGCCGACATCGGCGCCGCAGACGATTGCCGTCCCGGTGCTCGGCGCCAGGAACCCGGCGATCATCCGCATGGTCGTCGTCTTGCCCGCGCCGTTCGGCCCGAGAAACCCCAGCACCCCGCCGCGCTCGACCGCAAAGCTCACATTGTCGACGGCAGTGATGGGGCCGAAATGCCTGCTCAGTCCCCTGACGTCGAGGAGCGTCGCCATGTTCCCACTCGGTTTCCGTCAGGCGGCAGGAACTGCCGCCTGGATTGGCGGCACAGGAGTGAGTCGGCGACGGGGGCTTGTCAAGAGGCCCGAAGTCGCACCTCGCCTGCTGCGAGGACCCCGGGGCGACTTATTCGGCGGGACTTAAGCGGGAAACGCTCCTGATCTCGCCGATTGCCTGCGTGATCACGCGGTAGGAGGACGACAGGGCGAGTGCGGCCATGACGGCGGCGACAGCCAGGTCGGGCCAGGCGGTGCCGCTGGCAAAGACGCCGGAGGCGGCCAGCATGACCGCCAGATTGCCGATGGCGTCGTTGCGGGTGCACAGCCAGACCGAGCGGCGGTTGCTGTCGCCCGTGCGGTGGCGATAGAGCAGCACGGCGACGCCGAGATTGGCGGCCAGGGCAAGGAAGCCGACAGCGCCCATGACCGCGGGGCTGGGGACGGTCTGCGCAACCATATTGTGGACGGCGGAGCCCACGACCCACAGTCCGAACAGGCCCATGGAAACGCCCTTGATCAAGGCCGCCGTGGCCCGATGGGTAAGGGCCAGTCCGAGCACGGCGAGGCCCAGGCCGTAGTTGGCGGCATCGCCGAGGAAATCCAGCGCATCGGCCTGCAGCGACACGGAATCACCGAGCAGGCCCGAAACTCCCTCGACCAGGAACATGCCGGCATTGACGGCAAGCGCGATCCAGAGGACGCGTCGGAAGCCATCGTCGCGCGACGGCGGAGGACCGTTATGTTGGCAGCAGGAGCCGGACATCTAATCCTCGTCGCCCTGCGGCTCCGCGACATGCTCGAGCATGTCCACGACGACGCAGCGGACGTGATCGTCGGCCGCCGCATAGAACACCTGCTTGCCATGACGCTCGGCGCGCACGATGCGGGCGGCGCGCAGCAGGCGCAGGTGATGGCTGACCAGCGAGGCGCTCAGATCCAGCCGGTCGGCGATCTCGCCGACTGCGGTCGGCGCGTCCAGACAGGTGAGGACGATGCGCAGGCGCGTGGGATCGCCGAGCAGGCGGAACAGATCGGCCAACTCGGCCGCATGCTCATCGGCAAGCAGCAGGGCGGAGCGGGATGAGCGGCGGATGGTGGTTGATCTGTTCATGTGAACAGCTATTCATATATCGTAGAAGTTACTTTATCGTCAAGGTTCCGACCGGACATCACGTCTCGTAGCGGACGCTCGTCATCATGCCGGCGGCCATGTGATAGAGGTTGTGGCAGTGGAACGCCCAATGGCCGGGATTGTCGGCGGCGAAGGCGACGGTGACGCTGCCGCCGACCGGGACGAGGACGGTGTCGCGCACGGCCCCGGCGAGCGCGGTGTCGTCGATGGCGACCACCTGGAACGGGTGACCGTGCAGGTGGATCGGGTGCGACATGTCCGTGCGGTTCACGAGCCGGATCTCGACGCGCTCACCCTGCCGCACGGCGAGCGGCGTATCCTCGCCGAAGCGACGCCCGTTGAAGCCCCACGCGAAGCCCATCATGCTGCCGGTCAGCTCCAGGACATGGCGGCGCAACGGCCGAGCCGTCGTCCCTGCGATTGATTCATCGGCTGCCGCGAGGCGCCGCTCCAGCTCCAGATCGAGCACGCCGGCGGGCGTCTCCGCGCGATCGGGAATGCGCAAGACGGTCGCTCCCGTCGTGGCCAGGATGATGCCGGTGCGCGCTGTATCGCCTTCGCGCACCGCCAGAATGGGATAGGCGCCCACTCCCGCCGGTAGCTGCAGGCGGATGTCGGCGCGCTGCGCGATGGCGAGCGGGAATCGGCTGCCGGAAAGCGGTGCGATATCGTGGCCGTCGACGGCGATGAGATCGCCCGCGAGCGCACCGAGGTCGAGCCAGAAATTGGTCGAGGATCCGGCATTGATGACGCGCAGCCGCACTCGTCCATCGGACTCGACGCGGACGGTCTCGGGATCGGCCAGCGTGCGGTCGTTGGCAAGATAGGCATCGAACTCGATATCGTTGAGGTGCGGCCGCATACCCGTCATCGCGCCCGATCCGTGACTCCCGGCGAAATGGTCCATGCCCGCCATTCCTTCCATACCGCCCGTATCGCCCATTCCGCCGCTCAACCCGGCGAGGACTTCGGCGGGATCGCGGAAGGTGAAATCGTGCAGCATGACGACCACCTCCTGCTCGTCACGCGCGGCCTCGGCCGGATCGCGCACGATGAGCGGCGCCGCCAGCAGTTGCTGCTCCTGCAGCCCGACATGGGAGTGCATCCAGTTGGTGCCGGGGCGCGCGAGGACGAAGTCGTATTCATAGTCGCTGCCGGCCTTGAGCGACGGCTGCGACAGCTCGGGCACGCCGTCCTGAGCGCTCGGCGGCGTCAGGCCATGCCAATGGACGAGCGTCTGCTCATCAAGCTCGTTGAGGAGCTGCACGTGGAAACGCTGCCCGGCCTCGGCGACGATGCCCTGTCGTCCGTCCGGCTGGAGCAAGCCGAACACATTGGCCGCTTTGCCGTTGACCTCTATGACGCGCCGTGCGGCCCGCAACTGGGTCGACCCGGAGTGAGCGTGACTGGTTCGCACAAAGGATGCCGCGATTGCTGTGATCGCACCAGCGGCGAGGAAACGGCGACGCGCTAGCCGATCCATGGGGCTGCCTGTCTCCTACAGTCGCGTGCGGCTCAGCCGCAGCGCGTTGCTGATAACGGAAATCGAACTCAGGCTCATCGCCGCGGCGGCGACGATGGGCGACAGCAGTGTTCCCGTGAGCGGGTAGAGCACGCCGGCCGCGAGCGGCACGCCGAGCGCATTATAGACGAAGGCCAGGAACAGGTTCTGGCGGATGTTGCGCATGGTCGCGCGGCTGAGGCGGCGCGCCCGCAGCAGGCCCGAAAGATCGCCTTTCACCAGCGTGACGCCGGCGCTGGCGATGGCCACGTCGGCGCCCGTGCCCATGGCGATGCCGACATCGGCCTCCGCCAGCGCGGGGGCGTCGTTGACGCCGTCGCCGGCCATGGCGACGACGCGGCCTTGCTGGCGCAGCTTGCGGACAGCCGCGCCCTTGTCTTGCGGCAGAACTTCGGCTTCCACCTCGTCGATGCCGAGCCGGCGGGCAACCGCCAGGGCCGTCGCGCGGTGATCGCCCGTCAACATGACGATGCGCAGGCCTGCCGCCTTCAAGGCTTCCAGCGTCGGCGGAGTCGACGCCTTCACGGGGTCGGCGACGGCGATCAGGCCGGCAATGGCATCGTCGACGGCGAGGAACATGACGGTGGCACCCTCCGCTCTCAGCCGGTCGGCATCCGCGGCGACTGCCGCCGCGGCGACGCCTAACGTCTCAAGCAGTTTCACGTTGCCGAGCGCCACGCGCCGGCCGTCGAGCCAGCCGGTGATGCCCATGCCGGGCTCGGCGCGGAAATCGCCGGGGTCGCTCAGGCTGACACCGCGGGC